>CAZUSQ010000059.1:2327-6083 GCA_964622655.1 uncultured Methanosarcinales archaeon | reverse complement strand
AGAAATGTGAGCATACTTGGAGAGATTATGATTAAAGAAACCTTTCAAAACAAATTGGATTTACTATGATTTACGGGCTTGTTTTGCAAATTTTACAATATTAAAATCAGTTTTGTGATAAGATGGTATTCCTTGTTGTTTAGCAACTTCGACTGTGCCAAGGTTACCCGAAATTCCAACAAATCTTGCTTTGCCAGATTCTACTCTGCTTTTAATATTGTTATATACACCAATCGCTGGTGTTATATCTCCACTCCCAGGTTTACCAAAATTTAGATCCATAATATAAGCAAAGTGTTGATTCTGCTCTGCTAATCTAATCATTTCTTCTGGAGTAGTTGCTTTAGTTACAGAATATCCATAATATTGTAATGTGTTTGCAAAAGTTTTTAATAAAACTTCTTCATGTACACCAAGTAATGCTGTAAGACTTCCTTGCTCTTTTGCTTTATAAAATCCGCCAAGATTTTGAAATTGATCCCTTATTCTCATAGCTGCAGTCTCTATAGCTTTTAGTTGTTTAATGAAATAAGTATAGTTATCGGGACCAAGCTGGGATTTATAACTTTCATCACTTGATAACATTTGAGCTCTATCATGAACAACTGCTATTTTATTGTTAGCGTCATGTGCAATACTTGTTGTTGGTCTTCCAAGTAAGTCGACAAAGTCTTGAGTTGCATCAGCCATAACTTTTAGACTTTCGGTCAAATCTTGATCCATGTATGCCCGAGCTACTAACAATAATGAATCAATTCCATTAATAACTACCGCAACTTGCTTTGTAATATTATTTGTTACTATCCTATATTCTAGAGTTTGTCCTTTGTCTTCAGCCATTTTTATACTAATTATTATGTCAAAATCTACCATTTATAAACCTTTCGCTTTTCATTATTATAAAGTAGTGAATTATGTATTCTTAAAGAAACAACAAAATATTTAAAATCAATGAAAATATATTAATTAAAAAGAGGTATTAATATGTTATTCTTTAAATCAAAGAAGTATGATGAAATTTTGCCGCCTCCTCCTCCAGAAGCAGAGCTAGAAGAAATTGAAAAGCCAGAGCTTTTTGATGAGGTTATAAAGCCAGAAAAAGTTAAGGAAACCAAAGAGGAAGCAGAATTTGAGGATTTATTGAAAGAAGTAAAAGCTTTAAAGCCGAAAAAAGTAAGCAAAAAATTAAAAACAATATCAAAAGAAAAAAAATTAATTGTAAAACCTAAGATAATTAAAAAACAGGTTAAAAAGATAAAAGAGAAGAAGATACCAATAAAGAAAATAATTCCAGTTAAGCGATTAAAAGAAAAAGCGCCAGTTAAAAAAATAGTTCCAATTAAAGTAAAAAAAACAACAAAAAAACAAAAAGCTTTTGAATTACCTGAGTTAGAAGAGCTTGGACTTAAAGAGCCTAAATTTGAACTGTCAAAAGAAGAGCCAACAGAAAAAGAAATTGAGTTGCCTGAAACACTAGAAGATTTTGATATTGAAGACTTAGGAAAAGAGCTAGAGCTAGAACCTAAAACAAAACCAAAAGAACTAATAGAGGCAGAAGATGAGATAAAAAGCGCAATTGAAAAAATAAGATATAAAGAAAGACCGTCGCTATTCAAGAGATTATTTACAAAGGAAAAAATAGAAGAAACTGGTCCATTAATGCTAGAATCACCAGAAGTTGATGGAGTGTCAAAAATAAAAAATGACTTAAACAAAGCAAGAGAAGCATTGATGAAATTTGACTTGGATACAGCAAAGAAAAATTACATTGAAATTATGGGAATATACAATAATTTAAGGCCAGAAGAACAAGCTAAGATTTATCATGAAATTAGAGATCTTTATTTTGAAAGAAAAAGTGCAGAAGAGTTAAAGGTTTAGTTTTCTAAATTTATCATAAATTTAATAAATTGCAGAGAAATCTCAAGAACTATGAAAAAAAGTTTATTTATTGTTATTGACGGCATAGATGGTTCTGGTAAAAGCGAAATAGTGAAGATGCTGCATAATTACTTGTTCTCTAAGAATAAAAAATATCGCATTTTAACAACAAGAGAGCCCACAAATGGGATTTATGGCAAAAAAATAAGACAAATGCTAAGAACAGAAAAAAATCCAGATAGCAATAGTAAAAAATTAATGGGATTATTTATAAGAGACAGGGCAGAGCATTTAAAAAATACAATAGAGCCATTTCTAAAAAAATCAAACAAACATGAGCTAAACATTGTGCTTTGTGATAGATATTATTATTCAACAATAGCTTTTCAAAGCGCTCAAGGTTTGGATGTTGAAAGTATAATTTCAAAAAACAAAAGGTTTAGAAAGCCTGATATTGCATTTATACTTGATGTTGAGCCTTATATTGCACTTAAAAGAATAGGGCATAGACAAAGAGAAAAATTTGAGAAGTTCGAGTTTATGAAAAGAATAAGAGCAAATTTCTTAAAATTGCCAAAGTTATTAAATGATAATATAAAAATAATAGATGCTTCTAAGCCTTTAAAAAATGTTTTTGGGAATGTAAAGAAAGAAGTGGATAAGATTATTTAAGGGGTTCTAAGATTAGTGTTGCTTTTGTATTCTTCAACAACCTCTTCAGACTCTTTAGTTCTTATTTTGCTCCAGTTAAATATAACAGCTGCAATTACTATTGCTATGCCAATTATAATTGAAGGAGTTACTAGGTTGTATTGCACACCTGTCTTTTGTATTGTTGGATAAGTATGGCATGAAAAGTCAGAGCCACAATAAGCTTCTGAGCCACAGTCACGATTGCTTCTGCACTCCCTTTGACTTACATTAATCAGCCAGCCAAAAAAGAAAACTACTATTACAAGTATTAATATAACTACAAGCCCTGTTTCTGATTTTCTATATAAACCACCCATAGAAACAAGTTATATACTTCTATTTTTAAATCTTTTCTACTTATAGATAGTTAAAGAATTAGTCTATTAACTCTTGCTCTTCAGTTTTAGTCTCTATTTTTTCCTCAAAAACAAAATCGTTAAGCTTTGTGTTTTTCTGTATAGTCTTAAATCTTATTGGCTTACTTGTGTCCTTAGCCATATAATAACACCTCTTTTTAATCTAAACCAGTGCTTCCAAATCCTTGCTCATTTCTTGTTGTTTCTTCAAACTCATTAACTTCTTCAAATACAGCTTCTTCAACCTTTGCAAAAACCATCTGTCCGATTTTCTTTCCTTTCTCTATCTTGTATGGTTTATCACTGAAATTAATTAAAGGAATTTTTATTTCGCCTCTGTAAGAAGAATCAACTGTGCCAATACAATTTGCATGGCTAATGCCATGCTCTAAAGCCAAGCCACTTTTAGGCCTTATTTGAGCTTCATAACCATGAGGAATAGCTATTTTAATGCCTGTTGCTATTAATTTCCTTTCCATTGGCTTAAGCAAATGATCTTCAGCAGCATACAAATCAACTCCAGAATCGCCTTTATGCACATAAAAAGGCGTTTTGACATCTGCAGTTTTTTTGATTTTCACTTTTAGCACCATTTTCAACTTTAAAGAAAACCCAATTTTTTGTAATAAGCTTATATTTAAAGAATTCGCAATTAAAAAATATAGTTTAAGTAAGTTATTTTGCAACTATTCTTTTCTAAAACTAAAAACAGAAGCAAGATTATGCTCAAGAACCCTGCCATTTTCAGCATCTATTTTCATATTTAATGTATTAAAGGCTTCTGTTACATATGTTATATTCCATATATCGCCAAATTCCGGCATGT
>CAZUSQ010000059.1:0-2317 GCA_964622655.1 uncultured Methanosarcinales archaeon | reverse complement strand
TTAAAGAATTCGCAATTAAAAAATATAGTTTTAGTAAGTTATGTTACTTAATTTATATTAGATTATTCTTTCCTAAAAGAAAATACAGAAGCAATATTATGCTCAAGAATTTTGCCATTAAAAGCATCTATCTTCATATTTAATGTATTGAAAGCTTCTGTTATATAGGTGATGTTCCATACATTGCCAAATCCTGTTATATTTTGGAGTATTGCTATTGTCTTTATGCCCATGTCCTTTGGAAAGTTTTTTTGCTGGAATTCACTTGCTTTTTCAATAGCACTATCGAATGTTAGCTTTACCTTATCAAGCTGTATTTCATTTACTTTCATGTCCTCTTTCTTAAACACATCTTCTTCTGCTCTTATTTTTATATTATCTCTATTAATCACAAAAGTGGTTATTTTGTCTTTTTTCTTGTCATAGAAGCCAAGCTGCCATTCATTTGGCATTTCTTGAGGAATTTTAAAGGCATAAGAGAAATATGTATCTTTATTATTTTGCTTCCATTTCTTAAAAGCTAGGCTTTCTTCAAGTTTCTTTAAAGCAGGCTTTAAGTCCATAAGAAAACTGTAAAACCTAAAGTTTATATAGATTTGTGTCTTAACATAGTCTATGGCAACAGCTGATGTAAAATTATTGCTAAAGAATCAAGGCTATGAAATTGTTGGAAATCATACAAGAGTTAAGACATGTCATTGGACTAAGAGCGACTTAAGAGGTAATGGTGGTTGTTATAAAAACAAGTTTTACGGCATAAATAGCCATCAATGCATACAGATGACTCCTACTTTTACTTGCAACAATGCCTGTGTTTTCTGCTGGCGTGATTTGAGGTATCATACTGAGCCAGCAATGCAAAATGGCATAGATGAGCCAACAGACATAGTTGAAGGCACTATAGAAGCTCAAAGAAAATTGCTTAGTGGTTTTGGAGGCAATGAAAAAACAGGCAAAGAGAAATTTGAAATGGCTATGCAACCACAACATGTTGCTATTTCTCTTGATGGAGAGCCAACTTTATATCCAAGATTAACAGAACTTATTAGAGAGTACAAGAAAAGAAACTTTTCAACATTTGTTGTTAGCAATGGCTTATTGCCAGATAGAATAGAAAAGTTATTGGAAGAGCCTCCAACCCAGCTTTACATCTCAGTTGACGCTCCAAATGAAGAACTTTTCAATATTATTGATAGGCCTATCATCAAGGATGCATGGCAGGGCTTGATTAAAACATTAAGCTTAATGCCAGAACTAAGAAAGAAGATGAGGACTGTGCTTAGATTTACACTAATTAAAGGTTTGAATATGGTTCATGCAGAGCAATGGGCTGAAATAATCAAGCTAAGCACTCCAATGTTTGTTGAAGTCAAAGCCTATATGTGGGTTGGAATGTCAAGAGAAAGGCTAGAGCAAAACAATATGCCTAGCCATGAAGATATTAAGGAATTTGCTCTTGAAATAGCGAAATATGCTGACTACAAGCTAATAGATGAACATGAGCCTTCAAGAGTGGTTTTATTGATGAAAGAGGATTTTGAAGGAAGGGTTATGAAGTTTGAATAAAAGTTTGATTTTTATTATATTTTTCAATTTTAGTTTTGTGATTTTTTATTTAATGTGAATTTAATGTTATTTTTTATTATTTTTGTTGTTTACACAGCGCATTATTTTATTCCTGCCATTAATATTTTTCACCAACAATAAAAAATCAGATCTCAACAATCTTTCCAAAAGGTCCTGGGTTTATAATTTCTGTTTTCTTTATTTTGTCTTCTTTTCCAAAGTTTTCATGCAAATGTCCGCAAATTAACAAGTCAATCTTGTTTTTATCGATAAAATGTCTTATTGACTTATTGCCACTATGACCTTGAATTAATTTATCAAGCCTTGTTTTGTATGGTGGAGCATGGGTCACAAGAATTATTTTTTTGTATTTATTTTGTTTTATTAATTTTTTAAATTTTGTTTTTGCAATATTCTCAAATTCTTTGTCAATAATAGAAAATCCTCCTCCACCATAGCCAAGAAATAAAATGTTGTTCTGTGTAAAATATTTTTTATGGATAAAAACAATATTTTTAAATAATTTTGAAAGTTTTATAAATGTTGAAGCATCTTCATGATTGCCATGAATTATTATAATCTTCTTGTTCAATTTATTTAATCTTCTCATTAGCCCAATAATTCCATGCTCAAAAATAGAAATATCGCCAGCGCAAACAAGCAAATCTGGTTTTTGAGTTTTTGTTTTTTGCTCTATTCTCCTTAAAGCAAGCAAAGAGCCGTGAGTGTCGGTAAAAGCTAAGAGTTTCAT
>CAZUSQ010000058.1:0-6326 GCA_964622655.1 uncultured Methanosarcinales archaeon | reverse complement strand
AAACTTAGAATGTTTACTTTACAATTTCAAAAGTTTTAAATACATCTGATTTTATAAATAAATAAAAAAGAGGTAAAATGTAAAATGAGGAAAATATTTCTGATATTCTTATATATAATGTTAACACATTCTACTATAAATTTTGTAGAAAGAGTTGCTCCTCGTCTTGAAATAGTTGTAAAAGGTTATAGTAATAAACCAACAGAACATATGATTAAGACAAGCTTAAGTTAAGATTCAAAATGTTAAGGAAAATTAATAAACAAATACAGATGAAAAATAATACTAAATTACAATTTAGGGTATTTGTGCTTGTATTGTTTTTGATAATTCTTTCCATCTTTTTTTTGAAACCGAAATTTCTAGGGTTAGCAGTACAGGAGCAAAATAATGAGTCTAGTGCAATGACACAAGCTGTTGAGCAGCCTGGAATTAATGCTTGGAATCTTCAAGCAGCTGAAGATGCTTCAGGAACTATAAGCGGTTCTTTTATGATTAAGAACAAAGCAAGGACTATTCGCTCTGACATACATATTATTGCAGAAATTATATCAATTGATGAAATGGAAGCATTTGACAGAGAACTATTAGATAACAATATTGTATTAGGGCCAGAGGAAATATCAACAATAAATTTCAATTATGTGCCAGATGTTCGATTAGGAGGCGACTATAAACTATGGCTTTCATTTGTTGAGAAGTCTGGACGTAGGATTGGCTGGACGCTGGCAAAGATAACCTTAAATGGCAATCAGCAAATTCTCTCGCTTAGTAATCCAGAGGTGCGTGTAGAAGGGATAAATAGAGCCATCGGAGCAAATGAAGGGATAAGTTTCCAAAGCGGCAAAAAGGCAGAATTAGTTGTGACTGTTGCTAATAATGGAAATACAATAATTGTTGCAAAGCCACAAATCAGAGTTTGGGTTTTCAATATGCTCAGCAATCCAATCAGCACAGTAGATGGGGAAAAAGAAACATTTTTGCCAGGACAAAATGTAACAAGACATTATTCAATTCCAGAAATGGGAAAACCTGATGTTTATAGCGCTGAGCTTCGCTTCTTTGATGATAATGGCAAAGCAATTTCAGGTTTTACAACATACAGATGGATTCTTTCTGGTCCAACTGCGAGAATACTTTCTGTAACAGGAGGAGAAGCTGGCGTAATTTCTCCAGAAGGATTACTGTTACATGTTGAAATTGGAGGGCCATTTGATGTTGTGTTGAATGGAGCAAAACTTGTATGGGATGTTTTAGATTCAGCAGGGAAAGTGATTGATAATGGAAATGTTGATCTTCCACCCCTTAGAAACAATGTGATACTTCAAGATATTATAGTGACTTCTCCAAAAGTCATACGCAATCCGTCATTTCATTTCAAAGTAATAGACAAAGATGATGCTGTGCTCGCTTCTTATGAAACAACAGTGCTATCAGCAAAAGGCACTTACAAGAAAAAACCAATTCGCCTATACTTAACAATAGGAATATTGCTAGTTATGATAGCGCTTCTTGTTATTCTATTCATTCGCCGAAGGCGTGGCAAAAAAAGCATAATGACGAAGACTCTTTTGGTGATAGGCATAGCTTTAACTATTTCTTTATTAGAAGCAGGAACAGTAGGAGCGCAACGAATAAGATGCACGAACGAGTGTTTATCCAGTGGTGCAAGGCAGTGCTCTGGCACAAATGCCTACAAAATATGTGGTAACTATGATTCTGATTCATGTTTGGAGTGGAGCAGTACTACCAGCTGCCCGTCTTGCCAGAGTTGTTCTGGTGGCTCATGCACGAATACATGCTCAGGCACTGACACGAGCTGCGGCTGTAACTCATGCGCAAACTGCAACTCGCAGGACAGCTATGTGGGCAGCAAATTTTGTTCCGGCAGCGACGTTTATCTAACGTACAGGAATTATTATTGCTCTGGCACGTCTTGCGCTTACAGTGACACAAACAATTTAATACAGAGCTGCGGCTCAAACTACTGCGATGCATTCGGCAGCAACTACTGCAATGGTGGTAATGTCTATCACTCAAGAACATGCTACAACCGAGGCTGCTCTGGCGGTTCATGCTACAGCAATTCCTATACGGATGAGCAGCTAATACAGAGCTGCGGCTCAAACTACTGCGATGCATGGGGTTCGAATTACTGCAAGGACAATAACGTATACCATTCAAGAACCTGCTACAACCGTGGATGCTCTGGCGGTTCATGCTACAGCAATTCCTATACGGATGAGCAGCTTGTACAGAGCTGCAGTTCTGGCCAGACTTGCTCCAATGGAAGGTGTGTATGTGTGCCTGCAACATGCTCATCTCTCGGCAAAAGCTGCGGGAATTGGCCTGATGGTTGTGGCGGAACACTGAACTGCGGGACATGTGCTTCGTTTATTCCTACTAGCTATACTCTAGATATTACAAACTTTAAATTATATAAGGATGCTAGATATACCCAAGAATTTCCTTTTGATGGAACAAAGTATCTGGTTGATCTGCCAGCAGGCTCAATAGTTTACCTTAAATACGATATCACTAGTGGCGCCTGTGAAAATAGCTATACTTATGATGCAAGTGTTATCTATATCGATCAGAGAGGGCTTGAGACACAATCTGAAAACTCATTAAGTGGATTTGCAGACAATAATAATAGACCAATTCATACTTCATCATGGAACACAGACTGTCCTGGTATAGGCAGTACATGTGATGCCCACAATCCACCGCAAGAATGTAAATATTCTGAGAGTAGCATTACATATGGTTTTGTTGAAGATAATTGGCATGGAGGAGATAATGATGGAAATGGATGCTATGTCGACCCTGAAATTACCGATTCAGACAGGGACTATAACACTAAAGCTTCATCAAGACTGCTAATTGGCGGATATTTCTTGAAAATAGCACACACGCGTGGGGGTAGAACTGCTGAAACAGGCACACAACCAAGCACAGTACATGCTGACATCGAAATTCCCTCTGGGCTTGAAGAACGTGACAACCACTTCCTCGCCTTAAAAGTATATTCAGCCACAGCACACTGGAGTGTAGGCTCATGGGATTATTATTGGCGCGAAGGTGGTCCAGAGTATATCGGTTCAATTCCAACAGGAGCTGATCCAGATGCAATAGTACATTTTGATTATCGAGTACCTGTAATAACCACATGTGAAGGAGGTTATTCCCCAGGTCAATCGAGATCATGTGGAAGTTGCGGCACACAAACTTGTCAATCTGATGGTTCATGGAGTTTATGCACAGGAGATACATCAAAAACTCAACCCTGTAAAACTAGCGAAGATTGTGATGGAACACAAACTTGTGGCTCTGATGGAAATTGGGGTTCTTGTGATGACAATTCTGGTGATAATTGTCCTGTTGTTTGTACCTCAAACGAGGTTGGTTTATGTACGGATGGCTTAGACAATGATTGTGATGGACTAATAGATAGTGCTGACAGTGATTGCTGTATCCCATCTACAGAAATATGCGACAACATAGACAATGATTGTGATCTCTCAACAGATGAAGACTTGTCACAAACAATAAGCTGTGGAACAGGTGCTTGCTATAGAACAGTAACTCAAACTTGCAGTAGTGGTAGTTGGAGTCCTGCTTGTACACCAGGCTCACCAACTACAGAAATATGCGACAACAAAGACAATGACTGTGATGGTTCAATAGATGAAAGTTTATCACAATCTTGTGGATGTGGTGGAACTCAAACTTGTGCTAGTGGACAATGGGGGACATGCACAGGAGAAATAACAAAAGAAACATCATGTACTGATAGCTTAGACAATGATTGTGATGGCTCAACAGATTGTGCTGATAGTGATTGCGCAGGCAAAACTGGCCCAAATAATGCGCTTTGCTGCCAATCAGCATCGAACTGTGTCCAAGATGATTGTGTAATAGAAAGCTGTACAAATAACGTATGTGGATATTCAAACAGAAATGCTTGCGATTCAACTGAATGCTCAGCTGGCACTTACTGTGACAGTGCTGGCGGAAATTGTGCAAGCGCCGACAATTCAAACTACGTATGCTTAAATTGTGTTTCTGACCAAACAGCTGGCTTGCCATGGACGTGGACACCATCAAACCATCAAGATGCGGGTAAAGGCTTTGGCGGAAACTTGTTTAACAGCCAAGGTGCATGCACACCAGCAAGCGGCGGTAATTGTTTTGACAACACTGGAAATACTGCGGTTCATAAAGCGCCATTAACAACAGGCAATTGTTGTGGTGATGATGCAAATGAATTCTACAAGCCAGATTATTATGGTCCAGAATGCACGAATGATGTCAATGACTGCGTGTGGAGCACTGGTGATGCGCAAGCCTCAAACCAAGGAAATGCCCAATGGTGGTGCTATCAGCATGAATGGAGTGAATGCATAGACTCTTCAATTGGAACTAAGTTTGGAGGCGTTTGTTGTGCTGGTGTTGATGGCAATAATGCATGGACTCCTAATGCTTTAATAAAGACAGAAAACCAATATTCTTGTTCAGATGGCATTGACAATGATTGTGATGGCAAAATAGATACTCAAGACCCAGATTGCTGTACAAATATTGCCAGAGAATGCAAAGAATATACTAAAGAAGAATTTGAAGAAATACATAAAAGTTACTACAAAAACAAAGACACCACCTATTATAATTCTATATTAAGCCAAATAATTGGCAGTAAATATTATGCATGCCAGCCTGACCCAAGCGATATTGCTTGTTGCCAAAATCCAAATTCATGTGTCTATAATCGTAGGTGTTATGAAGACAAGGCAAAGCCAGGCGACATTGATAATGATGGTGTAAGGGAAGTATGTGTTGCAAGCTCTCCTGGACAATTTATTGATGAATTTGAGACAAATTGCATCAATGGCATAGATGATGACTTTGATGGCTTGACTGACTGCCAAGACAGTGATTGTGACGGCTCAATAACAGGTACTGTAAAAAATGTAAATGAGCAAGGAATTTCATTAGCAGATATAAACTTAAAGCAAGATTTGACAACTGTTAAATCAACAACAACAAACCAGCAAGGCAGCTATACTCTAAGCAGTGTAAATTGCGGCACTTACAACTTAGTTGCTTCCCATGCAGATTATGCTCCACAAACAAAAAGCAATTTAAATGTTCCTCCAAAAACACAAATAACAGCAGACTTCAGCTTAGTTCTAGGCACATCTTGTGAGCAAGATTGCACATTTGCTGCTGACAACATAGTTCATGCTTCTTGCGATGGCAAGAATGGCTGCAGCTTTTATGACAGCATTTCAAAAGCAGCTTGCGACTTTTCACAGCCTGGCTGGGTTAGAGACTACAACACAACTCATTATGTAACATGCGCCTCTGGCTCGCCACAGCCAAAAATAGAAATTTTAGCCAGTGTAAGCTGTGCAAGCGGCACTTTAGTTAAGGTAACGAGAATAGTTGTATACAATGGCAAGCCTGTCAAGCTTGTTGTTGCAGCTTGTGGTTGAATTTTTCTTTATGCGTTTTAAACAAAAAAGAAAAATATTAAAACAGCTGGGTAATTGGGATATTCAGATGAAAGAAGAAGTTAATAAATGGATGGAGCAAGCAAATGAAGAATTAGACACTGCTGATATTAATTTTAAAGCTAAAAAATATTTTTCATCAGCCTTCTGGTGTCAACAAAGTGTAGAAAAAGCGTTTAAGGCGTTACTTATAAAAAGAACTAATAAATTCCCTAAGATTCATGACTTAACTAAGTTAGCTAGGTTAACCAATGCTCCAAAAAATATCCTGATGTTATGTTCTAAGATAAATCCTGCTTATACTGCTTCACGTTATCCTGATTCGCCAAAGAAGTACTCAAAAGGAGAGTGCAAAAAACTCATAGCATACAGTAAGGTTATATTAAAATGGACAAAAAAAAATCTAAGTTAATTAAAAAGCTTAAGGAATTTAAAAAGCAAAATAAGATTAATAAAATGTATTTATTTGGTTCCATGGCTTCTGGCAAAATGCATAAATGGAGCGATGTCGATTTAATAGTGGTAGCTAACCGATTTAAAGGAAAAGGGCTTCTTGATAGGTCTCCAAATCTTTATATGAAATGGGACCTAAACTATCCAGTAGACTTTTTATGCTATACACCAGAGGAATTTAACAAGCTTAAAAAACAAATAACAATTGTAAGGGAAGCAGTTGAGCATGGTATTGAGATTTGAAAAGAAATTGAAGAAATAGCTTAAAATAATCTAAAATGCCAAAATCAAATAAATCAAATTTTAAAATTGATGAAATAACTCTTGTTTTAATTGTAGCTATTATAGCTATGATTGCAA
>CAZUSQ010000057.1:0-6334 GCA_964622655.1 uncultured Methanosarcinales archaeon | reverse complement strand
AGCCTAATGATAAACTGGCTTTAGATTACATAGCAAAAGCTGAACACAATCTTGAAGCTTTTCTTTACAATAAAGAAGGTGGCTTTTATGATTGGACAATCAGCATTGGCTTTTATGTGATGTACCACTGCTGTTTGGCTATAATAACTAAATTTGGTTACGAAAGCAGAAACCAAGAATGTACTCTAGCAGTAATCGAGAGCCTTATTGAAGACAAAAAGCTAGATGAGGATTTCAAAAAATATTTAGAATCAATTAAATCAGCTGCTAAAGATAAAAAAGAGGAAGAGCAAATCCAAAAAATGCGTGAAAAATACCAATACACTCCCGTTATTGATATTGACATTCAAAAAGTTGAAGAATTGCTAGGCGTCTGCCAGGATATGCTTAAAGATACAAAAGGCATAATTGAAAGTTAAATTATAAAATTATCAAACATTTTCGGCATTTTGTTGAGCTATTCGATTTTAACAAAAACATGCCCTCTTCTGAGAAACTTAATGACTAGAATAAAACTCAATCACTCATAACAAAGCACAGTCCTTGCCATGTTTCTTATCTCTACTGCTGTTGCTTTAAGGTTTTCAACAATTTTAGCTACTGCAACTAAGTTTGAATTCGCAGTTTTGCTTTTAGAATTTGCATGCATATTAGTATATTTCTCCAACAATCTGTCACATGCAGCAGTTCTATCCTTATTTGTCACTTCTGTTTGAATAGAAATCTTTTTGTCATTATTATAGTAAGACTTCATCACTTCATTATAAGATTCACTTATGTCTATATGTATTTTGTCAAGCTCAGTAAGAGTTTCCCTGTCTAAGTTGGATGTGCATACATACCTTGCAATTCTCTTCTGCCTATCAGCAATTTTTTCCAATCTTAAAATAGTAATGATGCTGCTATGGAGCTGCCATGGCTCTATGCCAAGAGATTTTGCTATTCTGGGATTTTTCATAGCATTCTTAATGACTTTGTAACCGAGAAAATAAAGCCTATTGATGTCAAAGTCTCTGTTTTGAATGCTCTCATAATTGCAGTGCCCTTTATAGCACAAAATAGTGTCTTCCACCATGGCTCTTGTTATTATATCCATTCTTCTTATGATGTTATTAACAGAAATCTCATTAATATTGATTAGATTTTTTGCAACAATTCTTGTTGAGGTCTGCTCCATTATCTCCAAGCCAGAAAGATTCCTAATAATATCTTTTATTTTTGGAGCTTCTTTGTTGTTGGCGTCAAACAGAATATTAATTGTGTCGTAGCCATTAAGATAAGAAGAAACAATCTCTGCCTTTAAAAATTCCAAATCCTTATTTTTAGCGTCTATATCTATTTCCCTTATGTCTGATTTTTCTTCTTTTTGGCTTGCACTTAGAACTAGCTCAAAGCCATCGTCGCTTACAGAAATTAAGTCGCCTTTTTTCAAATTATTTTTATTGATCCAGCTTTTTGGCATCGATATAATATATGAGCCTTTACCAAAGCTTATCAATTTTCTGACATCAATATTGACCACCCCTTTTGGGCTAATTTAACTTTGTGTGGAGCAATGAGGCATATATAAAGATTATTATTGGAAATTATAGATATTGTAAAATATATTGTAATATATAGATAAGTTCTTTTTTATATAATATATATGTTATATAGATAAATTATTTATATAACCTTAACAATTGTTAATAAGAGGGGGTGATAAGATGTTAAAGAGAAAGTACAGTGATGATGAAAATAGTGATGATGATAATAACATTTATTCAAAAAATGTTCGCGAGTTGTTGCTTGATGACGACGAGCTAAGCCCAATGGAAGAAGCATTTATGAATGGTTATGAAGATGCTATATAAAAAGATTAGTTTAAAAAAGAGGAAAAATGGCTAGATATGTTTGCATTAATTGTGGAACAGTTATTATAAAAAGTGCTATAAGCGATCCTTATCTCTGCAGAGACTGCGAAAAATTATTAGAAGGAGCAGAAGGAAGGGAGAGGTATACTTATCTTGATAATTATTGATGTGATTTAAATGAAGCTTCATCAACAATTTGATTTAAAGAAGGATGTTTTGAAGATAAGCAATGTTAATAACATACCTAAAGCAATAAATGAAATTCCAATCTTAGTTGAAAAATTAATTAAGGATTTGCTTGAAGAAGGCTATATTGTAATTGAATCATCTGCTAAGCATATGGGGGTGCCTCAAAGCATAACTATCGTAAAAGACTTTACAGGCCCTTTTGTCACAAAGTTTTCTACAAAGATACAAAGTGATTTTAATGCTGTTTCTAGAACTTTAGGGATTGAAAGGTTGTTTGAGTAGAAGTCTGATAATTCTTTAAAATCAAAAAACAACTACTCCCAAACCCTCAAATTCTGCCATTTTAAGCCTTAAAAAGCCATCCTAGGAACGAAAGGTTTAAATAGTAAAAGGTTATAAAAATAACAGATTTAGATACTATTTTATCGACTATAAATCCGGGGTTTTAATAATTTTCATATTATAAGAAATTAGACATGAAACTAGGAATAATGCATTAAAAAATTTTAGTGATTGTTGTTTTAAAATTAATGGCATAATTATTTAATGCGTTGTGAAGGATACTAAAAACAAAACAAATCATGTTTAAAAAACAAATCAAATCACTAAAAATAATAATGAAAATTAAAAATCAATAATAAAATATTCAAATCAAAAATGGAACAAAATCCACCAATACAAGAATCTAAATCTGAAGAATCAAGCTATGAAGCAAAAGACATTCAAGTTCTTGCAGGCTTGAGTGCTGTCAGAAAACGCCCAAGTATGTATATTGGAGATACCTCCTTAAAAGGCTTGCACCATCTTGTTTATGAAGCTGTTGACAACTCAATTGATGAAGCATTGGTAGGATTCTGCAACAAGATTTCTGTTATTATTCATAAAGATGGTTTTATTACAATAAATGATAATGGAAGAGGCATACCTGTTGATGTACATCCAAAATTCAACAAGCCTGCTGTTGAGATTGTAATGACAAAGCTGCATGCAGGAGGCAAATTTGACAAGAAAGTATACAAAGTAAGCGGTGGCTTGCATGGAGTTGGCATTTCTGTAACAAATGCATTGTCAAAAGAATTGATTGTTGAAGTAAAAAGAAACGGCAAAATATACCAGCAAAAATACCAGTATGGCAAGCCAGTTACAGAATTAAAAATAATTGGCAATACTGATGCAAAAGAGACGAATGCGAGTGAGCTCACTCGCTCACAAGTCACTGGCACAACAATTAAATTTATTCCAGACGAGCAGATTCTATCGGCAACTGAATTTAGCTTTGAAATTTTATCAAGCAGATTAAGAGAGCTTGCATTTCTTAACAAAGGCGTTAAAATAACAATTGAGGATGAAAGAACTGACAAGAAAAATGAATTTCAGTATGAAGGTGGCATTGTTTCATTTGTTGATTACTTAAACAAAAACAAAAATCCTTTGCACAAAGTAATTTACTTTAACAAATCAAAAAATGGGGTACAGTTTGAGTATGCCTTGCAATACAATGACGGCTACCAAGAAAATGTCTTTTCTTTTGCCAACACAATCAACACTTATGAAGGCGGCACTCATTTAATTGGCTTTAAGACTGCATTGACAAGGGTTATGAACAATTACATTGAGAAAAATAAAATTAAAGGCATTAAGCTTACAAGCGAAGACACAAGAGAAGGCTTGACAGCTGTAATATCAATTAAAGTGCCAGAGCCCCAGTTTGAGGGGCAGACAAAAACAAAGCTTGGCAACTCAGAGGTAAAAGGTTTAGTTGATAGCATTGTATATGACTCATTTAGCTCTTACCTCGAAGAAAATCCACAAATTGCAAAGACAATTGTTTACAAATGCATCAATGCAGCCCATGCAAGAGAAGCTGCGCAAAAAGCTAGAGATTTGACAAGAAGAAAAGGGATCCTTAACCATGGCTCTTTGCCAGGCAAGCTTGCAGATTGCTCTGAGAAAGATCCTGCAAAATGCGAATTGTTTATTGTGGAAGGCGATTCAGCTGGAGGCTCGGCAAAGATGGGCAGAAACCGCCAATTCCAAGCAGTGCTTCCATTAAGAGGCAAAATATTGAATGTTGAAAAAGCTCGCTTGAATAAGATTTTTGAAAATGAAGAAATAACCACAATGATAACTGCAATAGGAACAAATGTTGGAGATGAATTTGATATAACAAAAGCAAGATACCATAAACTGATTATTATGACGGATGCTGATGTTGATGGCTCTCACATAAGAACATTGCTGCTTACCTTCTTTTATAGGCACATGCAGTCATTAATTGAAGCTGGCTATGTTTATATTGCACAGCCTCCTTTGTATAAGGTTACGAAAAGCAAAATGATAAAATACGTTTATAATGACGATGAGTTAGAAAAGTTGTTGAATGAGATTGGAAGAGATGACGTAAGTTTACAGCGCTATAAAGGTTTAGGCGAAATGAATCCTCAACAGCTCTGGGAAACAACAATGGACACAGATAATAGGACAATACTGCAAGTTACTCTGCAAGATGCAGTTGAAGCTGACAAGATGTTCACTTTGCTTATGGGTGATGCAGTAGAGCCAAGAAGAAAGTTTATAGAGGCGCATGCAAAGGAAGTTGTTAATCTGGATGTTTAGTTGAAATTTTAATAAATTATTTTAGATTCTTCAATCTGTCGCTTTGCGACATTATATTGTGCTCGGTTTCGCTGTCTACCACACGCTCAACCTCGCCAATTACAATAAGTGCCATCGAAGATGGTACAATTTTTGATGAAACTTTTTTCTAAAAAGTTTCTCGGTGTTAACGGACGAAACCGTTACCCCATATAACCCGGTTTCTCTTCTAACATCTGCTTTGCTCTTGAAGCTGTAAAGTGCTCTTGCAGTTCCTCATACGCTTTTTCAACTTCTATTGTTATGCTGGGCCTTACTTTCTGTAATGCTTGTTCAAAATGTTTTTTATTTATTTCTCTTGAATTAATGTCTTCTCTTAATGCGAGAATTGCAGCTTCCCTACAAACTGCTTCGATGTCAGCCCCAGCATAACCTTCTGTTCTCTTAGCTAAATACTTCAAAAAGTCTTCTTTGCTTTTTATGTATTCTCTATCTGATGTATTCTCCCCGTTCTCGTATTCAATACTTGTTGCCCCATTCTTACCTACTATTTTTGCTGCTACTATCTTTTTCTTTATTGCTTGTTCCTCAATTGCAATAGGCATGCCTTTTGTATGCACCTTAAATATCTCAAGCCTTGTGTTCTCATCTGGAACACGTGTCAATATAATTCTGTCAAATCTGCCAGGCCTCAATAAAGCTGTATCAACAATGTCTGGTCTATTTGTAGCTGCTATCACAACAACATCATGTAAATCCTCTAAGCCATCAATTTCTGTCAATAATTGATTGACAACCCTTTCGCTAACATGACTGTCTGAGCTAGCACCTCTTCTTGGTGCTAATGCATCAACCTCATCAAAAAAAATAATACAGGGGCTTACTTGACGGGCTTTTTTAAATACCTCACGGACTGCCTTTTCGCTTTCCCCAACCCATTTCGATAAAAGCTCGGGTCCTTTCACCAAAATGAAATTTGCTTCGCTTTCATTTGCAACAGCTTTTGCTAGCAATGTTTTTCCTGTACCTGGAGCTCCAAAAAGCAAAATGCCTCTAGGTGGTCTTACCCCCAATCTTTTGAACGACTCTGGATGCTTTAAAGGCCATTCGACTGCTTCAATCAACTCCTGCTTTACATTACTCAAACCACCTATATCAAACCATTTAACATTAGGAATTTCAACTAGCACTTCTCTTAATGCACTTGGCCTTACTACCTTTAAAGCCTCTTTAAAGTCTTGTTGCGTTATTACAAGTCTTTCAAGCAATTCTTTAGGCAAAGGCTCATCTTCCTTTAATTTTATGTCAGGCAATACCTTACGCAATACAATCATTGCAGCTTCTTTAGCCAATGACGCAAGATCAGCCCCGACAAAGCCATGGGTAATTTCAGCTAATTCTCTAAGAGAAACAATTTTAGAATCATAGCTTATCTTTTCTATGTATTTCCTAAGTTTTGATAACTCAATTTTCTTAAATAAGTCATTTTTCTCTGGGTTCTCAACAAGATATTTATTTATCGTTCTTTCCAAGCTTCTAGAATTTGTATCTTTATACCTTAATATATTAAGAATTGCTTCTTTGTACTCTGGCTCAAAGCCACTCTCCTTTACGATATTTTCTTTTGTGTATAAAGGCATGTTTCTTGTATGTATTTTTAAAATATTTAATCTTCCGTCTTTACTAGGAACGCCAAT
>CAZUSQ010000056.1:0-6382 GCA_964622655.1 uncultured Methanosarcinales archaeon | reverse complement strand
CAAAAGGCGCAAATGCAACAACATTTTTCGTCTCAAAAATCTTTCTTTTTGATTTTGCTTCATGTCTTATGATATCACAATATGGGCATTTTTTATATTTTTTAACTGCGTTAACTTCTTCTTCTATTAAACTTGGGATTTGAGGTAGCGCCATAACTTGTGTGTGACTATGTACTAATGATGTGCCAGCATCTTTACCATGGTTTTTGAATACTTCAACATACTTTATGTCTCTCAATTTGCTTAGCTCTTTTATTCGGAATTTACACACTTCAAGTAGTTCTCTTATCTGTTGAACAGGCAAATCTGCTAGCTGCGACTTATGATTTGGAGTTTCAACAATTATCTCGTGTACCCCATAAGAATTGCCTTCGGAAAAAAAATTTTTTAAGTTAAGTTTTGAAGTCCCCTTTTTTTCTACAGCTGGGAACTTATTTAGGAACCATCTTAGCTTCCAAGAACCTTTATATTCAACTCTACCTATTTCTGGTGGTGTTAAATGCTCATTTGAAGGACAGAAAAAGCATCTTTTTTGATCATCCTTAATCTCGACACTTTTTAATTCCCGAGGTCTCTTCTTTCTTTCTGTAGCATAGTAAACCCATCTGTCAAGAATGTAATCTTTTCTTATTATTCCCATCTTAATAGTAAACTCAAAATAGAATTATTTAAACTTTTTGAATTCTCAGAGAAAATTCTTTGAATTTTCATGGCTAGGAATCATTGATTTTCTCCTGTGTTATGAATAATCCATGATATTATTGAAGTGCTTGCAATAATGCGCTTTGGAACATTAAAATACCAAATCAAATCTAATAGGTAATGAGACAATAGACCAATTGTAAATATTAACGCTAATTTATTATAAAGGGATAACAACATCATCACTAACAAAAATTCTATTGTATGAAAAATTACAAGTGCACCTAAATTCTCAAAGAGTCTATCTTTATTCATTGTAGCTATAAAATATCTATAGCATTTTAATAAACTGAAGTTCTTATATTTATAAATATACCAAAAATAATGGTCGATATCGATTAAAATACCACTAACTAATATGAGTGATACTTTCCAATTGAAGAGTGGATAAAATAATGCAGCTAATATTAAAGATGACACAACATGTATCCAAGTTTTCATTTTGTCTTTATTTTTTAGCAGTTATTTATAAATCTTTTTCATAATTATCAAAAATCTAAAGATTTTCGGAATTCTGAAAAAACGAAGTTTTTTCATAATCTTTAAAAACAATCATAACACTCTATAAATCATGGAACTTAAATCAATAAAAAATGATGTACCTACAGAACTATATGAAATTCTTGAAAAAGAGATAATAAAGCTTAGGCCTGCTCAAGCAAAATCTATAAAAAAGGGACTTTTGCAAGGCAGGAATTTGCTTGTTTGCACTCCAACTGCATCTGGAAAAACTTTAATAGCCGAGCTTGCAGCTTTAAAATCAATTATAGAAGGCAAAGGCAAAGCAGTTTATATTGTACCTTTGAAGGCATTAGCATCTGAAAAATATAAAGATTTTAAGAGAAGGTACAGCAAGATTGCAAGAATTGCACTATCTATAGGCGATATTGACTCATCAGACCACTATCTTGCAGATTATGATTTGATTATAGTTACAGCAGAAAAACTTGATTCTCTTATAAGGCATCATGCACCTTGGCTTTCAAGCATCGCAACTGTTGTAATCGATGAGATTCATTTATTGAATGATGTTGAAAGAGGTCCTACACTTGAGATTCTGATTACGATATTAAAACAACTATTAAAAAATGTACAAATAATTGCATTAAGCGCAACAATCGGCAATGCAGAAGAACTCGCGGAGTGGTTGCAAGCTGATTTAGTTGTAGATGGCTGGCGTCCTGTAAAACTACATAAAGGAATTTACTATGATGGAAAGGTGGAGTTTTATTAAGTTAGTCCGAGATTCTTAATCACAATCTCAGGCTCAAAAACTTGCAAATCACTATATTTTTGTCCTGTGCCTAAATACAAAATTGGCTTTTTTGTTACATAGCCAACAGAAACTGCTGCTCCACCTTTTTCATCTACATCCGCTTTTGCAAGAATAATACCATCAACTCCAATTGAATCATTAAAAGTTTTTGCTTGCTCAATACAATCATTGCCTGTAATACTTTCTCCAACAAAAATTTTCAAGTCAGGCTTTGCAACCCTTATTATTTTTTTCATTTCATCAAGCAAATTTACATTGCTATGCATTCTCCCTGCTGTGTCTATCAAAACAACGTCAATGCTTTTCGCTTTGGCATGTTTTATTGCATCAAAGGCAACTGCAGCAGGGTCAGCGCCATATTTATGTTTAATTACTTTTACTCCAACTCTGTCAGCATGTTGCTCTAATTGCTCAATAGAAGCAGCTCTAAATGTGTCAGAAGCAGCTAAAACACAGGAAATTTTATTGTCTTTAAACATCTTTGCAATTTTTGCAATGCTTGTTGTTTTGCCACTTCCATTTATGCCAAAAAAAGCAATCACATAAGGCTTTTCTTTCTTATTTTTTATTTCTTGGATTAAATTGATATTATCGCTTTTGAACAAATTCTCAATTGAATTTTTTAATGTTTCTTGAATTGTTTCCTCTACCCTTGTCCTTTTTATTGGCTTTTCAACAAGCTGTTCTTTCAAATCATTTTTTATCTTTTCAATAACTTCAACAGCAACATTGTTTTCCATCAAAGCAAACTCTAAATCCCAAAATAACTTGTCAAACTGCTCTTCATTTATTTTTGTTGTTACTATCTTTTCTTTTATCGTCTCAAAAAAACCTTTTTTCTCTATCTCTTTTTCAACTATTGTTGGTTTTTCTTCAACTTTTTTTATGGGATATTTTATTTCTTCTTTTTTTGGATATTCTATTTTTTTATGTTCTAATTGGGGCTTTTCTTCTTTTCTAACTTCGATTTTCTCTTTAGTTTCTATCTTTTTTTCTTCAATAATTGGTTTTTTCTCTTCTACTATTTTTTTTTCTTCTTCTACACCAATAATTTTTTCTTTTAATTTTGCGAAAAATCCTTTTTCTTCTGCTACTGGTTTTTCTACAATTTCTTCTTCTACCTTACCTTCCTTCTCTACACTTTCAGAAATCTTTGAAATTGCGCTTTTCAGCTTCTCTTTTAAGAATTTGAACATTTTAATAAAAGAATTTTATTATCCCTCTGGAATTAAGCTTTGCAGTTGCTTTTCAAGCTGCGCTGCATGGCTTGTCATTTTCTCCAGTTCATTTATCATCTGCTTTTGGATTTTTTTTATTTCTTCTATTTGATTTTGAATAAGCTTTTTAGTTGAAGCAATATCCTTTTTAACAACAATATTTGCTCCAACATTAACGAGCAGTTCTGAAGTGTCTTTAATGTTTGCCTTTGCAAAAATGCCAGAGCTCAATGGAACAAATATTTCTTTTCCATCATAAATCTTTTTTAATTCCTCTAAGCTATTGCTTGTTGAATGAAGCTCGATTAACTGATGGGTTACTGCTTCCAATTGTGTTTGCAATTGTTTTATATGTTTATCCAGTACTTGAAATTCCATATATAATTCTTGAACTTTCTTTTCTTTGTTTTCCATTTACTTTAATTTTTTCTCAATCTTTTTATACATTTCTTCATAGACAATGCCCATTGGCAAGCCTTCATGAGTTCTTTTAATATTTTCTGCCAATAAAGGTGCTATTGATATGACTTTGAGCTTATTTACCATTTTATCTTTTGGTATATGTATAGTGTTTGTTACAACTACTTCCTTAATTGAGGATTTGCTTATCTTTGCAATTGCAGGGTTTGACAAAACACCATGAGTTGCAAGAGCATAAACCTCTTTTGCACCAAATTTTAACAATATATTTGCTGACTCTGTTATTGAGCCTGCTGTATCTATTATATCATCAACTAGAACAGCTATTTTTCCTTTTACATCCCCTATTACATTTTCTACCTCAGCTACATTCTGCTCAGGTCTTCTTTTATCTACAATTGCTATAGGGGCATGTAATACTTTACCAAATGCTCTTGCTCTTGCTGCTCCTCCAGCATCTGGGCTTACAACAACAATATTTTTTAATTTCTCTTTGATTATGTAATCTGCAAACAAAGGTATAACATCGAGGTTGTCACTTGGAATGTCAAAAAAGCCTTGCACTTGAGCAACATGCAAATCAAACATAATAACTCTATTAACCCCTGCAGTCTGAATCATATTGGCAACAAGCTTAGCTGTAATTGGTTCTCTAGGCTTTGTCTTTTTATCTTGCCTACAATACCCATAATAAGGTATAACAGCTGTTATTTTATCTGGAGAAGACCTTTCCAATGCATCAACCATAATAAGCAACTCCATCAAGTTTAGGTTTGCATCTGGCGATGTTGGTTGTATAACATAAACATCACAGCCACGCACACTTTCAAGCACTCTGCAGTAAATCTCTCCATCATGAAAGCGCTTGATTTCAACAGGAGTTAAAGGAACTTTCAGTATCTTGGCTACTTCTTCAGCAAGCTTTTTGTTAGCAGTTCCAGATATTAACTTGAAATGTTTCTTAAGCAAAAAACCACCTTTTGTGATATCTTCAGAATAAATGAGTGTTTAAAAAGATTTCGGGGTTTTAAATATTAGTTTCTTTTAATTTTATTTTTTTATAATTTTCTATCTCTTCGACTAAAACCTCTGGGAATACTGTACTTTCGTGATTGCATGAATTACATTTATACCTTGGAGTTATTCCCAATGCCCAGTCAGCCGGATTGGAAAAATCAGTCCATACATCTATCGAACTGCATCGTGGGCAAATTTTAACATATTGTCCTTCATTTACAGATTTTTTCATATTAATCAACCAACCTTCACGACATCACTTTTCTCTTCAACTTTTGGTTCTTCTTCTTTCTTCTTCAGCAAAACCTCTATTTCACCAAAAGGAGTTTCTTGAACTAGCTCTATCTTACTTTGTTGTGCTAGATGAAGTAATGGAATAAATGTATAAACCTTATCTTCTTTTGATTGCGAAGGTAAAAGTTTTGAAAAAGTTAATTTGTCTTTAAACAACGTAGTTAAAAAAAATGATTTAATCTTGCCATAAACATCTCTTATGATTTGGGTAATGTCTCTTTTCTTTTTAGGTGCTTCAAGGTTAAGTGGTGGTATAGAGTGCAATAATCTTCTCTTCTTTACCTCCAAAGCTCTTTCCAAAGCCTCTACAAGGTCAAAAATTGACACTTTTCTTTTCCTTGGCTGTGGTGTTCTTGGTATTAAAGAAGGTATTTCATCTGGTTTAAGGATTTGGCTTGTTTCATCAAATCCAAGCTCTTCCATTTCTTCTTCTACACCGATAAGCAATCTATCAAGCTCACTTAAGTCTTCGCCAACAAGCTTATTGGACTTCATTTTAAGTAGTATAGCCGCTGCCAATAAAACCTTGCCAGAAACACGAAAATCATGCTCCTTAAGTGTTCTTAGCATATCAATGTATTTCTGTGTTAGAACACTAACATCAATATCCCAAGGATCCATCTGCTCAGTTTTGACAAGCTCATAGATAATGCTCTGCCATGTTATTTCATCGGTTTTTGAAAATAAAATGCTAAAAATCCTTTCATGAGGGTCCATAGCTTAATTTTTTGGACTTATTATATATAAATTTATTTATTATTAAGTGAAAATCGAAAGGTATATAAAGTAGTTATCTATGAATTTTAATATTGGTGAAAACCATCAGGCTATCCAAACATGATAGGTATATTTTGGAGCTGAAAAATAGAATAAGAAATAACTACGATTCTATATCTGTAAATGTGCCACTCAAGCACTATAAGCATTCTTTAGGAGAAATTGACATAATTGCAAAGAAGGGCAATAAGTTTGACTTATATGAGGTTAAGTGCTCTTATAGAATTTTAAAGGCAAAGAAGCAGTTAAATAGAATTAAAAGATACCTAAAGTTGGAGAATGCAAAAAGCTATTTCTATTGTGGGAATTCTAAGTCATTGGTAACAGTTTAATCAAAACCTTTTTATAGCATTTACTAATACAAATTTCTCATTTGGGCCTGTGGTCTAGCGGTTATGACAACACCCTTACAAATATTTAAGAACGGTGTAGGTCACCAGTTCGAATCTGGTCAGGCCCACTTTAAAATTATACATAAATTTATCAATTAAACAAAAACGTCGCCTCCCAACATCTGCCAAGGTGGAATGGGAGCCCAGCTCAGGAAAGTAAGCCTGACTACATCAAATAAATTGGCGAGGCGGAGAGGCTGAGAAGTAAAAGGTATAAAGAAATGACATCACTTGCCTTTGGCGCCGAGCACAAGATTTGACAAGCGTATTGAAAATAAATTTTATAA
>CAZUSQ010000055.1:4270-6573 GCA_964622655.1 uncultured Methanosarcinales archaeon | reverse complement strand
GCCAATAGCTAATTATTCTTATTTCGCCTTTCATTTCAAACTCTCTGCTTATTGGTTGTTCTCCTTTAAGCTTGTACTTAACATCTTCAAAAGGTCCTTTTACATCTAAGCCTGCAAAGTAAATTGAATCATCTCTAAACTTGAAATTTATCTTTACTTTATCACCAACTTTTGCTTGTATTTTATTTGGGTAAAATCCATTGTCATCTGCCTCAACTGTGAATTCTGCAACACCTTGTTGTGGCTCAGGCTTTGGAGGCACATAGTCAGATACTACATTTATTGTTATTGCTTGTGTTACTTTTGGGCTTAATGAGCTATGATCACTTTTAAGCAATTCAGCAACTATAGTATGCTTGCCAGAAACCACATTTTCAAAAGTAACTATGTTATCAACAGTAATTTTTTTATCGCTGTCAAGCCATACATGAAAATGCCCTTGCCCTTCTTTTACAGGCTCTCCAACAGGCACAATATTGAAATTCTCAACTTTTAACTCAACAGTCACTTTTGAGCTTTTTATTAGCTCGCCATCTTTTGGAGAAATAATTATTAATTTTGGCTCTCCTTTGGGTTGCTCAGCAACAATTTTCTCAACAACTTTTTCTTTAACAGCACCTTCAGCAGGAACTAGCTGAGTTGGAGGAGGTGCTTCAGGCTGTTCTGGCGCACAAGCAAATACTAAAAATAATAATAAAATTAATGCCAAAAAGAAATTTTTATTCTTCATTAAAACCACCAAAAACAAAAATCTATTCTTATTTAAAAATCTTTTCTATTGCTTTTCTTTACCTTCTTCAGGATGCAAAATCTCTTCAACTTTCTTATCTACAATTGCTTCCATTTCTGGAGTTAGCTTAATACCCTCACTTTTCTTTTTAGGTTTTTTTATTTGTTCAACTTTTTCTTGCTCAAATATTTTTTTTGTTTCTTGTTTTTCTTCAATTTGTATTTGCTCAGCTTGAGTTTTTTGTTCTCTCTTTTGTCTTTCTTTTTGTGCTTCTTCAATTATTTCCATCTCGCCTATTTTTTCTTTTTCAACAATCAAATTTCCTTCCTGCTCAAACTCTTCTGAAACAAGCTCTTTTGGTTTTGCCTCGTATGTCTCAAGCGGCACTTCAAATTCCTCTTCTGATTCATCTAATGTCTCAATTTCTTTCCTTATTCTTTCATCTTCTTTTCCTAGCTCTTCTGCTTTTTTGCGCTGCTCTCCTTTTATTTTCTCAACTTCTTCCTCTTTTTCTTTTATTGCTTTTGCTATGCTGTCAAAATCTTTGAATTGATCTTTTAATTTTTCTTCAGTCAATTCAAAATATTTGAAAAATTTCTCTGTTAATTTAATTAAATTAGTTCTTCCATGCTTCTGCCTTGAAATATAGCCGGATTTTTCTAACTCAACAAGATGGTCATAAGCCTTGTTAGTTCTTATTTTAATCAAATTTGATTGCAAAATTGGATATTTAAAAGCTATAACAGCCAATGTCTCAAGTATGCTTTTTGTAAGCTCTGTTTCTGTAACAATTTTCCTTACTATTGGAATAAAATGATCTCTCACAGTGAATTTCCAAAAGTCACCTTCTTCAACAAGCATTAAGCTTGATTGCTTTTCATCGTATTCTTTTTTCAATTCCTGCAATGAATTAACCACCTCCTCTTTTCTTGCTCTGCAAAGCCTGCTTATCTCATCTAAGCTTATCCTATGACCTGTAGAGAAAAGAACTGCTTCTACTTTGCTTTTCACACTTGGTTTTTTAAACTCTGCCATCATGCTAAGCTATACAAATCATCTTCTTTTTTAATTTTGTTTTCTTTAAGTAGTTTTCCCACAAAAATTTCAAGCTCTTTTTTGTCTACACCAGTCACTTGCGAAAGTTGATCTAGGTTAAGCTTGCTAATTTTTAAACATATCATTATTGCATTGTGCATTATAGCATTCATATTGTGCTTTAAAAAATCATTCTCTGCTTTTAATTGTTTTACTATCATATCAACATTATGCAATCTTGCCTGCAAATCATTAAGAAAGTTTGAAAGCTCTGGATTTGTCATAATTAAATGCTCTGGCTTTAGAACT
Source organism: uncultured Methanosarcinales archaeon (assembly GCA_964622655.1). Lineage (GTDB taxonomy): Archaea > Nanobdellota > Nanobdellia > Woesearchaeales > GW2011-AR4. The sequence goes on along the minus strand of CAZUSQ010000055.1, from coordinate 4,499 downwards.
TCTATTGAAGAAGGCATATACTCAAAGCAGAAGCCTATTAATTTTTTTGTACCTTTTATTACCAAATCTAACTCAACAAACTTGCTCCATAAATGACCCTGCTCTTTTGTTTCAGAATAGTCCTCATTTAAAATAACAAGTTCAGCATCCTCTTTGATGTGCTCTATGTACTCTTTAATGGCATTCTCTACGTGCTCTTTTGGTTTGCCTAAAACCTCTATAATAGTCC
>CAZUSQ010000055.1:0-4260 GCA_964622655.1 uncultured Methanosarcinales archaeon | reverse complement strand
ATCTAATATGAGCATGCTCGCCTTGTTTTTCAGCCTCAACCATAAGCTATTTGAAATATAAAGTGTTTATAAAGGTTTTTAACATGTTAAATTAGAGCTATAAGATGTGCAGTTAGTTTTTATTACCAACCCAAGACCAATCATCTCTCCCGGTATAAATGGATATCCCTCATATTTCTGTTAATGACTTCACAAACGGGTTACTTTCTTAATGCTATGAAGACAAAGGTCGTTCAAGGATTGTTGATTATTTTATTATAGATGTTGTATACTTAACAACTTTACTCACATAACCTATCGAAACCTATTTATACAAACTCTAATCAATTGGAAACATGGTAAGCATTATGCACTGGCTTGTGCCAAAAGAGGAGAAGTTCTTTGAGCTGTTGAGTGAGCAGGCAAGGAATGCTCTAGAAGGGGCAAGAGAATTAAAGAATTTCGTAGATAAGTACGAGAAATTTGAAAGAAGCGAAAGAAAAGCAAAAGCACAGTCAATAAAAAACATTGAGCATAAGGGCGATGAGATAACACATAAAATAATAGAAAGATTAAACAAGACTTTCATAACACCAATTGACAAAGAAGACATACATCAAATGGCAGTTCTTCTCGATGACGTTATAGATTTAATAAATGCTGTTGCATTAAGGTTTGTGCTTCTAAGCGTAGAGAGAATAGACAATTATACATCCAAATTAGCAGATATTATCCTTAGCGCTGTAACAGAATTAAGCAAAAGCATATTGGACTTACGAAAGCTAAAGGACATGAGAGAGCATTATGTCAAAATACACAGTTTAGAAAATGAAGCTGACGATGTTTATCACGAAGCATTATCTGAATTATTCCATTATCACAAGAATTCAATAGATATCATAAAATATAAAGAAATCTATGAGCTTTTGGAAGAGATTACAGACAAATGCGAGGATGTAACTAATGTGATTGAGAGCATAGTGGTAAAGCATGCCTGATTTAACGCTTATTATTGTTGCAATTATAATTGCATTGATATTTGATTTTATAAATGGTTTTCATGACGCTGCTAATGCAATTGCTACAATAGTTGCTACAAATGTTTTAAAGCCTAGAAGTGCTGTCTTGCTTGCTGCTTTCTGGAATTTTTTCGGCGCCTTTGTTTTTGGCGTTGCAGTTGCAACCACAATTGGAAAAGGGGTTATAAAAACAGAGGTTGTTGATATTTATGTCATTCTTGCAGCTCTTATTGGAGCTATATTGTGGAATATTATAACATGGTTTTATGGCATCCCATCTTCAAGCAGCCATGCATTAATTGGAGGCTTAATTGGAGCTGGCATTGCTTCATCTGGTTTTGGCTCAATCATATTTAGCGGAGTAAACAAGATTTTGTTGTTCATATTTATTGCCCCATTGCTGGGTTTTTTAGGCGCAACTATTTTTACTATTTTGATGATGTGGATATTCAAAAATGCATCTCCTAGCAGAATAAACCAGTATTTCAAAAGACTCCAGATTGTTTCGTCTAGCTTCTACAGCTTAGGTCATGGTACAAATGACGCACAGAAAACAATGGGTGTTATTGCACTTTTGTTGTTTAGTTCTGGATTAATAAGTACTTTCTATGTCCCAAAATGGGTTATAATAGCAAGCTATACTGCTATAGCGCTTGGCACATTTTTTGGCGGCTGGAGAATTGTCAAGACAATGGGCATCAGAATTACAAAGCTAAAGCCTTTTCATGGGTTTTCCGCAGAAACATCAGGAGCTTTAGTGCTTTTAGGCACAGCACTGTTTGGCATTCCAGTAAGCACAACCCATGTGATAAGCAGCTCTATAATGGGTGTTGGTTCTGTACAAAGGTACTCTGGAGTTAGGTGGCAAATAGCAAGAAGAATTGTTTTAGCATGGCTCTTGACAATACCAATATCAGCTTTAATTGGAGGAATAAGTTATTTTGTCATTGGTTTATTTTTATAACTTTACCTTCTCCATATTAGTATTATATTCAGCAAAATTGACAAAGTTAAAAGAAAAATCAAAATCAATTCCTTGGCTTTTTCATTGCTTGATATATAAACGTTTTGAGGTGCTTGAATAACAGCTGCTGTTGTTTGTACTTCTTGGCTTTTTTGATTATTCTTTGATTTTAATTCTATTGCGTTATCCGTCTCTTCAGCTATTGTTGGTTTTTTAGGCTTTGTTACAACATTTTTAGTGTTCGAACTTGTTTGAGTTTGCTCTTCATTTTGAGCTTCTTTCTTTATTTCCATGTCTTCGCTATCTTCTTTAGTTTCTTCTTCATCTGTTATTTTTACAGTTTTAACATCAATGTTATTGTCTTTATTTGTGTCATCGCACTCAACACTAATCTCAGCAGTTATTGTATATTTGCCTGGCTTTAAGTTTGGTGTGTATTCATTAGAAGTTTTTTGCTTTGAGATCGAAGCTTTTGTCCATGGCTTGTATGTTTTTACAATTTTATCATTTGAATCTTTTATCTCAGCAGTCCCTGTTATATTTGTTGAGCCTCCCTCCACCTTAGTTGCTCTCATTCGCCAAGTGAATTCTTTAGATTTAAACTCTTCGCCATCAAGAAGAATTTCTACTTTATAATCACAAGTAGATTGTGCAAAGGTGATATATGCAAGTGATGAAAAAATAAAAATAAAAATTAAAAATATGCCTTTCATTTACTTATCTGTGCTTTAATATTATTTAATTCTTGTGCAAAATTATATATATCAATTACTATTTAATAATGCTAACAAAAGTTTTAATAAAAACAACTTTTATGTTAATTAGGGTGCGTTTTAGTGGGCTTTTTTAAGTTCTTAAAGAGGGAGAAAAAAGAAAGTTTGGATGAGTTAGATTTGCCTCCAGCACCTCCTCCTTTGGAAGGTTTTGAAGAAAACTTACCAGAATTGCCAGAAGTTCCAGAATGGCCAAGCTTTGAAGAGAAGATTTCTGCACCTAAGGAAGAAATGTCATTTGAGCTGCCTGAAGAAACTCCAGATCTAAGCAAGGAAGAACCAAAATTTCCAAACTTTCCAGAAATGGAAGAAACTATGCCTACTCAACCTATAACTCAATTTCCACCTATTAGTACTCCAATTACACCATCGATTCCAGAGCCTCCTCCAACAGAACAAGAGCCAATTGAAGAAGAACCTAGTTTAGTGTCAGAAACTTACCCAAAAATTGCAGGAAGGCTTTTTGCCAAGGAAAAAAGATTATTGCATGAAAGACCAACTGGAAAAACAATTTATGTTAGAGTCGATAAGTTTAAAGCAACCCTTGGCAGCATTAATATGGCAAGAAGTGATTTAAGAAAATCAGAAGAAGCATTAGCGAGACTGGAAAATATAAAAAATGCAAAAGACAAGTCATTCGATAAGGTTAAGGTTTCATTAGATGATTTACAGGGAAAATTCATTTTCATTGATAAAACTTTATTCAAAGGTGATTAAAACGAAAGTTTTAAGCACCTCCAAAAATTTTGAAAAATTTTTGATAGGTGAGTAAAAATGCGAGAACAAAGAACTGGAGCGCCTGTTTTTATAAAAGTAGATGAGTACAAAGAAATCTTAGATGTTTTGGATATGATAAAAGACAAAATAAAGGAAATTAGAGAAACTCTAGGCAACATTAATGCATTAAGAAACGAAGAAGATGAAGAGCTGGCAATGTGGAACAACACAATAAATGAAATTGAAAAGAAAGTGGAGAGCATTGACAGGATAATGTTTGAGCCAGAGCAAACATGGTAAAAGAGCAAAGCAATGGGCTTTTTTTTGTTCAGGTAAAAGAGCCTAATGAAGTAAGAAGAAATATTCTTGAAACTTTAAAAGGCATAGTTGAAGTGCTTAAGAGATTTGAGAAGTTTAAGCACATTAGGCATGAAAAGCTTGAAAAGATAAACCATCTTAGGGTTTTGTTGAAACAAGCAAACAAAATGCTTGGTGATTTAAGAAGCAAATTGCCTCAGACAAATCTTAGAGCAACTGTTGCAAGAGAAGCACCAAAGCCTAAAGTTCATCATAAGAAAAAGAAAAGGGCAAAATCAGCAGAAGAAAAAGCTCCAAAAAGAGAAACTACAGAACTTGATAAATTAGAATCTGAACTAAATGCAATTGAAAGCAAATTAAAAAGTTTGACTTAAAAAATATTTGACTATCATTATTATTCTTCAATCCGCGACTTCGTCGCAATATTTTGTGCTCGGCTTCGTTTTCCTACCATATCACTCAGCCTCACCTATACATTTTACAATGTATT
>CAZUSQ010000054.1:0-6670 GCA_964622655.1 uncultured Methanosarcinales archaeon | reverse complement strand
ATGAAAGAAACTGCTACATTAGGTAAATCATTAAAAGAAAAAGTTAAAGAAGTTATTGGAACTTGTCAATCAATGGGTATTCTTGTTGAAGGCAAACCAGCAAAAGAAACCTTAAGAGATGTTGAAGCTGGCTTATTTGATGAGGAAATAAGGCTTGAAAAAACAGAGCTTACAGCAGAAGAGCTTGCAAGGCTTGAAGAAGAGAAGAAAAGATTGGCTGAAGAGCTTGCTAAGCGTAAAGCTGAGTTTGAAAAGATTGCTAAAGAAATTATTGCACAGATGGTTGGCAAGACAAGAGGAGAGATTAAGGCAAAGCTTGTACAAGCTAGCATTCCAGACGACATGATCAAGGAATTGCTTCCAATTGAAGGAGCAGCTGCTGCAGCAGAAGCAAAGCCAGCAGCAGATACAGCAGAAGCCAAGAAAGAAGTTCCAAAGAAGGAAGAGAAGAAAAAGTAATTTTTTGCTAATTCTTTATTATTTTGATAAAGTATTTAAAGTTTGGTTTTAAAGGATTTAGTTTATGGCATTAGGAGATTATTTTACTTTAGTGAATGTTGGCGGAGCAGTTGCAGTTGTGCTTGTAATCTGGGCTTTGTGGTTACTACTAAGAAGACCAAGCGGAAGATTAGGTGAAGAAAGGTTAGAAGAAAGAGAAACTGACCAATTAAAAAAAGACGAATTAGTTATTGAAGTAACTCAAAGAGACGAAAAAAAACAATGCGCAAGAATTAGAAAGATAATTGATGAACTATGGACTCTTGCTACAAGTACCAAGCCAAATTTTGCTAGAGGTGCCTTGCATATTAGCAACCTGATTGGGCTTTCCTTACGCAGATTGGAAAGTGAAAAAATGAATTTGCAAGTTGCAATGGAAACTTTTAGAATGCTACATAACTCTATAAACGTTTATATTTCATTTTTGCCAAAAGATATTGATCAGATTGATAGGCTTGTTGTAGAATTAAATGAATTTCAGAAAAGATATTATGCAGATTTAATAAAGGAAGCTGAAATGCACAGAAAAGATAGAGCAAAGTTAATGAAGTTATTACAGCAGGAAATAGACCAAGAAAAAGGAACTGGACAATTAGCAGCCTAATCCCTCAAAATCTGATCCGTTCTTTTTATTTCTAAATTCAAATTTTTTAGCGTTTCAACAATCCTTTGTTTTTCTGCGCCTAAGCCTTTCCAGTCTAAAACAATAAAATTAACTTTTTCAACTGTTTTTTGAATTGATTGTTTTATTAGTTCTTCATTTAATTTACTCAAATGATATTTTGGGCAAATATGAGAAATTGCAATATCTGTTCTCAAAACAAGTTTGTTGAAATTGAGAAATTACACTAAAAGAGACTCAAGAGGTTCTCTTTGATAAAGAGGGGTTCTCCTCCAAGCATCTATATCCCTTCTTGCTTTCGTTAAAATTTCTTGAACTTTATCAAGATTACTTAAAATAGTTTGCACTAAAGGTTCTGCCCCTGTTTCAATAGCTCTTTTTAGATAATGCCTTGCCATCTCGGTATCTCCTTTAAGCAACATTGCAAAAGCTAAATATTGAAATGTATGAGGATATTTTGCCTGCTTAATTATTTCCTTTATTGGTTCTATGAAAGTAACATGACATGCTCTAAACAAAGCCGACATTGTTTTGGCAAGTTCTTCGTCAGCTCCGTATGCTTTATATATACTTACTTCAAGTGGTACACTTCCAAACATCTGATTCACCTAATAAGAGTAGCAATTTACCATTTATAAATTATTCTTTTTATTCATTAAAAATTTTCACCATATAAATTTCAAATACGCCTCTTCCATTAAATTTTTTCATTTAATTTAAGTCAGATTCCAACTTAAAGATTTTGTTTTCTTCGAAAACACACTTCGCTGAAATCATTAAGAGAACCTTCCTTTAAAATAACCCTATGAAAAAATTAACATTTCGGAGGCGATTAAGATGAAATTAGATAAAAATATAAAAAGTCTTGAATTTGAATTTTTGAATATGAAAATTAATTTAGTAGAGGTCATACCAAAATTGATTAATGAAAAAAAAGTAATAGTCGGTTTGCCTAAAAATAAACTTCCAATCGGCAGGAAAATAGAGGATTTTATAGGGAAGATTATTGATGTAAAAATAAGAGAAATTAATGAAAAAGAAAATCCTAAATTTAAGATATTAAAAGCTCTTTCTAAAAAGAATATGACTTTTGAAGAATTAGTTAAAGAAACAAAATTAAGTCGTGAAAATTTAAGATGGTATATTCAAAGAAGTAAAAATTCTTTATTAAAAGAAAGCTATGTGGAAATAAAAGAAAGAGAAACTTATCTCTATAAAAATGCAAAAGGTGGATGTGTAAGAATTGTATGGGGTATAACTAACAGAGGAAAGAGAGAATTACCATCTATTAAACAAAAGGTAAATTTACCTAGAAGAAAAGAGCTTGTTTTAGTAACTTCAAATGAGAAGAAAATAATTTTATCAAGCTGGTGGAATTCTTGGTTAAAACCAAATGTTAATGATTTAGAGTTTGATAAAATACGTAAAAGATTCTTATTCAAAATTCCTGAAAATCATATAATAGGGCAGTATGAAAAATCTAAAGGTATTTTATACTCCACAATCTTGCCTAAAGAAATTCAAGTTAATGAAGAGTTATTTATTACTTCATTAGGTCTTTTATTAGGAGAAATGAGAAAAAGACAAAGCGATATTTCATTCTCTAATACCGAATCTAATTTAATAAATTACGTCTTAAAATTCTTTAAATACTTCGGTTTAAATAGAAACAATTTCTTCTTTAATATAATGATAAATACTAAAAATTCAAAATTTGATAAAAATAGGCTTATAAATTATTGGTCAAAACAGCTAGGTATTAATAAAGATAAAATATCAAATATTTTTGAATACAAAGATTACGGTACAAATAGAACAGAATTTGGCAGAATAGATTTTTTGTATTACAATATTATATTAAAAGAGATAATAAATAACTTGATTAGTCATTTCATAAATAAAGCACAGAAAGATAAAAATTATGCTATATACCTTTTAAGAGGTTTATTGGCTTCAGAAGGTTATGTTTCTGCTTCAACGAAAAGTGGTTCGCTTTGTATAGTAGGTATTGGTTCAGAATCTGCTGAGAATAAGAAGTATATTGTTGGTATGCTAAAAAATTTAGGAATAAAATCCTCAATTCGTAGTAATTGTGTTGCAATAACTTCAAAAGATAATTTTAATAAAATTATTAAATATGATTTACTTAAAGTTTCAAAAGATAAAGATAAATTTGCAAAGTTGTATAGCAGATTTAAATACAGCAAAGACTAATCACTTTTTAACACATTTTGTACTCTTTCATATTTGATGTTTAGTCTTTCTAACAATGTCATTACTTTTTGTTTATACATACTTAAACCTTTCCAGTCCAATAAAGCAATATTCAATTTAGGAATTGTTTTATTTATCGCTTGCATTAACGTGTCTTCATCAATATATTCTAAAGCATACTTAGGACAAATATGCCCAACAGCATAATTTGTTCTTAACATTATCTTATTAGCTGCTTGATTATAATGCCCTCCGCCAACAACAATACAACTTTCGTAATCTTTATTTTCATTGCTTAATGCACCCATTATAGTTTTAGCAATGATCTTGCCATTTTCTTTATAATTCCATTCTTTCTCTGTGCTTCCAATCTCAACAAAAACAGCTGGCTTCTCAACATAAGGTCCATGATGTGTTGCTTCCATTGTAAGCTCAAAATTACTATTTTCTGCAACATTGTTTAACTCAATAAATAAATTTTTCAATAAAATTGCTGAAGAGTAACATAATCTCTTTTCTTCTCCGCCAAACTCTGCTTTGGCCCAATTTCCAATGGCATGCACTGCAAAGCTAGGTGTATTTTCTTTGCTTCTATGCTTTGAAGCAAAAATAAAGACATCGGCACTAATCTTTTCATCGATATTTTCTGCAAAAATTAAATCTTCATTTATCAAATAAATCTTTATTTGTTTATTTTGAATTTTATTATAAACAAAAACATCATTGTTATCAAATTTTTCATTTGTTTTTTCAAAACTAAATAATTCAATTAAATTGTTTCTAATATTTACTCCTGCTGGGTCTTTGTAAGAGGCAATGATTGCGATATGTTGCATTTGAAATGATAACCTATAAATGTTTAAAAGGATTTTCAAAATCTACCCGAGTCTCTCCAAAATTCGTTGAATGCCTCATAGAAGTTTTTGGGCCCGCCATCTCTTCCTATTTCAGCTGCTCTTTTTTTGATATACTTCCCTATTCTTCTGTCAACCACAGAAAGATGTCCAATGCCAGGAAATTTGATATCTAAAAAGGCAGGGTACATCAAAAGTGATAGTACCCTATCTGGCTGACTTACATAAGAAACTTTTATCCCGCCTGTAGCGCAATCATATGTAAATGTAGCAAGCGGCTTAGTCCCTTCCTGTGGCACAAATTCACTGTGTATCACTATTCGCTCAACTGGTTCGGTTTGCAGAGCTACAACATATTTCCTCTCTCTCAAACATTTTTCTATGGCCTGTGGCAACGTCATTTTTAAGCTCACTTTGTCACAGTAATTAAGTTCTTTTTATAAAGATATTTGGTTGAAGATTAATTTCAAGTTTCATTTTAAATAAGTATTTAAATAAGTAATAAAATAAGTATGTCCTTTGAGTTAATTTCTAAGTTCAAATAGCAAATCTTATAAATAAGTAAATTTTTAAGTATAAAAATAAGTAAAATGACAGAGTTTAGAAGAAAACTTTACAAGCGTGGTTCTAGCTTTGAAACTACTATCCCTATACCTCTTCTCTTTGCTCTTGATAAGAAAAAGAAGTATAATGTTATTTTTGCTTATGATGAAGAAGCAAACAAATGGTACATCAAGTTTGAGGAAAGAGGAGGTGATAAAAAAGGGTTGGATAAAAGATTGGAATAAAAAATTGCAATAAATAAAATTCATCAAAAATAAATCAAAAAAAACTGAGAATGACTTTTAGAAGCGATAGTGAAGAAAGTAAACCATTGCGATGGTTTTAATGAATGTATAGGCGAGGAAAAATTCAATGGCAAAAAGAATTTTTCCGAGCACAAAAGTTTGTGAGCGAAGCGAACGGATTGAAAATTTAAATTATAATAATAAAAATCAAAATTTGAAAATGAGGTGAGGTAAATGAGCAGACGCTTTGAAGATGTAATTGATTTATTAGACTATAATGAGCTAATGCGCTTTAAAAATGATTTGGATAGTGGGGCACTAACATTAAAAAGATTATTAGAAGCTAAGATAAAAAATAAACTTAAAGAACATGAAAAAATCTGTGCAACTTGCTCGAATGAGCTGAATTTCTACAGAACAAGCAACTACACCTTGATATTTGGTCCAGATGATTTTAAAAAGAAAGCAAGCTTTTGCGGCTTAGATTGCTTGGAATATTTTATAATCAAATTAAAGAACATTAAAACTAAGCCAAAAGAAGATAATGTAAGCAAAAGTGATAGTTATTTCTAAGATGCACAACAAACCAATAGAGCAAGTATTCAATGAATTAAAAACATCAGAAAAAGGTTTAAGCCAGCAAGAAGCAGAAGAAAGACTAAAGCAATATGGCTTAAATGAAATAAAGGAAGCAAAAAAGATTTCACCATTTGAAATTTTCATAAATCAGTTTAAAAGTATTGTTGTTTGGATTTTAATTGTTGCTACAATAATTTCTGCATTTCTTAAAGAATACATAGATGCAATTGTCATTCTAATAATAGTTATTTTAATCGCAGTTCTCGGTTTTATTCAAGAGTATCGTGCAGAAAGAGCTATCGAAGCATTAAAAAAATTAGCGTCATTAAAAGCAACTGCAATAAGGGACGGACAAAAAAAAGAAATTGATTCAAAAGAATTAGTGCCAGGTGATTTGATAGTTCTTGAAACAGGCGACAAAGTTCCTGCAGATGCTCGCTTGATAGAAGTCATAAACTTGCAAGCCCAAGAGGCTGCATTGACAGGTGAATCTAGACCAGTTAGCAAAAATACAAAAGAATTGCCTGAAAAAACAGCTGTTGCTGATATGAAAAACATGGTTTTCTCTGGCACAATTGTTGTAAGCGGCAGAGCTAAAGCAATTGTTTTTGCAACTGGAATGCAAACTGAAATTGGCAAAATAGCAACAATGATAGAAGAGGTAAAGCCTGAACCAACACCTTTGCAGAAAAAGATGGACCAGCTTGGCAAGATGCTTGGAAAAATTGTAATAATAATAGCTATTGTTATTTTTATTGTTGGGCTTATTTTCCAAGAAAAACCAATGATTGAAATGCTAAAGTTTGCTGCAGCAGTTGCAGTTGCTGCAATTCCAGAGGCATTAGCAGGAATTGTCACAATAACACTTTCTATTGGCACTCAAAGAATGCTAAAAAGAAATGCATTAGTAAGAAGACTGCCTAGCGTTGAAACTCTTGGCTCAACAACAGTTATATGCGCAGATAAAACAGGCACATTAACAGTAAATGAAATGACAGTAAAGAAATTGTTCGTGAATGGAAAAATAATCGATGTTACTGGAGCTGGCTATGAAACCAAAGGACAGTTCTTATACAAAGGAAAGCCTGCTGGAGTTGATGAGCTTGAGCTTTTAT
>CAZUSQ010000053.1:0-6691 GCA_964622655.1 uncultured Methanosarcinales archaeon | reverse complement strand
AAACAATTTCATATTCATTATCTTTGTCAACATCATAAATAACAGCAGAGCCTTCAATTAAGCCATCAGAATTGCTTGAGCACCCTGGCTTTTCAGTCAGTTGCTTGGTAGTAGGATTATAATCAAAAACCTTAATCCCATATCGCGCAGCAACTACAATCTCAGGATAGTCATCGCTGTCTACATTAGCTACAGAAACAGCATCATAAGCCCCCCCATTCCCGAAAATATAGCTTGTCTTATTGCTTCCATTGTTGCCGTACAGAACATAAACCTCTCCTGGAAAGCTCCCATCACCAACAGCCTCAGAAACATCAGCGAATATAACTTCATTGCTTCCGTCCAAATCAATATCCACAACAGCGCTTCCTCCATTAAACATTGTCTCGTCAATCCCTTTCAAAGGAGAGAATTTTTGAGGAATCCTGAAAACCCATTTTTGAGTTACAGTGCTTCCACTTACTTCAAAAGTATAAACTGTTCCGTTTCGTGTGCCTGTGATTATTTCTTTCTCCTTGTCAGAGTCTATATTGGCTAAAGTAGCTGGAAAGTAAATAGCCCCGCCATTGATTTGCACAGGATTGCTCCATATCCTTCTTGGAAATGAATTAAAGAAGTTTCCTGTCTCCAAGCCGTACATATTTGTAAAAGTGTTAAATGAAGTTTTATGCACCATGATTATTTGATCCATCAGCTCGTCTCCATCAATGTCTGCTACACTAGGTTTTACAACTTGTTCAGAGCCAGTTCCTGCATTATCCAAAAAGAAGTTTAATCTGTTTGTAACTTTATTTGAGTCTTGCAAGTCACCTTTTAATAAAGTAAATCCAGTTCTTCTGTAGTCGTGGTTGACGGTTGGCCAGTCTATCCTTACTGCATCGTCAAATAATCTGTATAATCCTGCGACTGCTTTCATGGAATGTGGTACTGAAGCATTAGCTATTGCTGCTATATTTGGTCCTTCATTATCATCGTCTTCTATGGCAGCATTATCAGAAATAATTGTTTGAGAATTATCCCACAAAGATGGAGAAAAGGTTCTGGGATCACCATCTTGTTCTTCGTAAGTTCCATTATCTCCATCAAACTGGTCACTTGCAAAATATTGAGTTTTTTGAGCAGTATACCAGAATAGCTTAAATAGTTCCTCAGGATATGAGTTTTCTTCTAAACGTTGATTTATTTGACGCCAATCATTTTCTGATAAACTAGAAGTTAGATTTTCGTAATTATAATATTGATTTTTATAATCATTTCCGTCAAAAAATCTGTAGTTATAATTTCCATGCCCCCAAAAGTTTTGTAGAACTGTGAATTCTTCAAGAGCATCATCCGTTGGCGGAGCGTGTTTATCTTTATGCATATGTGCTGGAACCGTTGCATCTTCCAACAAGTGAGCAACTTTTCCCAACCAATAATATGCTTCATCTATATCTCCTCTCAAATAAGCAGGAATAGCATTTTGAGTCCAGTATCTTGATGCTCTTTCCCAACTACTTTCATATGAGACCAAAAGCCCGTCATTGTATTTTCCATTTTTTGGGTTATCAGGTTCCCAAAAATGCCTCAAAGGATTTGTCCCTTTGTCTTCTTCAGAACTACCATTAATGATGTTATCTCCAGAATTAAATTCATCATTATTTTTACTTGATTGTAAAGAACCTGTTAAATGGTTCTTTATCTCAACAGGTATTAGACTCCACACTTCTTGGGATTCATTTGTTATGTATTGATGTACTATTTCATTTGGAGTTTCTACTTTATAAGCATATGTTATATCTAAATTTAGTAAAATTATTGTAACAAGTATCCAAAATAATTTATCAATTCTTTTTGACTTCATTTTTTGTTTGTTTTTTCAATGAGTAGACCAATTAATGCTCCAATTATAGCATAGATAAATGGGGTAATAAATATTGTAAAAATACAGAAAGGCGGATGTCCACTATCACCTAAGGGAATTGAAATAAAACATATTGGATAATGGATGGAAACTTCTAATCTATCATAAAATTTAGTGTGAAATGTATCTGGCAATATAATAAACATTAAAATTATTGACACGATAAAACCAATAATTGCTCCTTTCTTCCAATAATTTTGTTTATTCCACCAATCTTTAAATCCCATTTTAATCACCAACTTTCCTCTCCACACTCACATCAACTACATGATAACCTTCATACCCCAAATGACAGAACCTTCTATCATCGCAAAAATCAAAAATAATATTCTCAATTTTCATAACATACTGACCATCCAAATCAAAACTAGTTTTTCTATCAGAAAAATCTTTAATGCTATACATCTGCTTTGTAGGAACTCCATTAATCCTAAATGCGCAATATTTTGAATAGGAATTGCAGCCAAGCAAATCAATGGCAAAGCTTTTGTTGTTAACCTCAAAGCCCTTAATATTGTCTTCTCTGTTTCCTACTATTAACCTTGCATTTTCTTTCAAAATTACTTTTTTGAAATGTAAATCAGAGAAGTTGTTTCTTTTAGATAAATAATCATCCCTAAAATTTTTATCAAACTCAAGATTGTCTTCGTTATAAACTTTAGACAAATTCCCATAGCTTTTAGAAATTTTATTTTCTGGGACTATAGCATTAACTAGAATTGATATTAAAAGTATGCTTCCTACAAGTGAAAGAAATAAATATTTTTTCTTGGTTAAATTATAAATCCAAACCACCCCTTGTTTTATAGTTTTGGAATGCCTAACTCCTATTTATACTTTTGTATTTTCTCGACGTGGAGATGATTATTATTTCATCTACATTGATCATAATTCTTTGAGTTATGTTTACTCCTATACTATTAATTACAATGGCGCTAATCCCGTTATTTTCATTTTTGAATAAATTACTGTTGCATTTTTTGGGAGTCTTATGTTAACAGTTAGATTTCCAGGTTGGGTAAAGTTCAATAATTTTTGAGTTGCTCCATCTGCGAATTGATTTTGTAATTTAGTTGTTTGATTGAAAACAATAACATCAATAAATTGGGTTGTGCTTAAATTTCCGTCACTTGCTTCAACCAAAATAGAATAATTGCCAGTATCATTAATTGTAGATTGCCATTGTCCTGAGGAGTTAAATGGTGAACTGTATAATAATTGAACATTATTTCCTTCTGCATCTGAAGTTGAAATTAACTGGCTTATGTTGATTAAGTTGCCAGCAATAGCAGTTGCGTTGCTGATTTTGGTTATTTCGGGTGGGGTATTTGTGTTTGATATACTTACAAACACTGTTTCTGGTGATGCTGCTCTTTTGAATGCAATCTCAGCAACTCCGTCATTGTCTAAATCGGCGATTGCTAAACCATTGTCCATGAAGCCAGTAACTGGATAACCGAAAAATAATTTGCCAGTATGATTCAAAATATAAACAGTAGAACCATCATTTTCTCCTAAGATAATGTTATAATTACCATCATTGTCAATGTCAGCAACGTTTGGGCTTACAAAACCTGGATGTAAGCTTCCTTCTGCATTATATGTCCATTGCTCTGCTCCTGTTACACCATCGTAAGCTTTTATAGAGCCTAAACCATCTGGAATTGTTTGCTCAAGTGAAATTATTATCTCAAGATTTGAATCACTATCAAGATTAGCAAGGGTAGGGGTTGCTCTTGGATTATCTGTAAAGGTAATTGGAAAATTTGCATTATATTCATTGCAGTTATTTAATGGGTCAATAACATGCAGTTTATTAGTACATGTTGCTCCTTGATCACAACCAAAACTGGTAGTAACATAAATCAGTTCATAGTCATTATCCTTATCAACATCTGCAATAACAGCAGAGCCCCATATTCTGCCCTCTGTAGTATTGCATTTCTTTTCCAATTTTCCATTTGCTTTGTTATAATCCAAAACAATGATTCCGTATTGAGAGGGTACAATTATTTCAGGATTGTCATCTGTATCTATATTTTCAACAGAAACACTTCCATAAGCCCCTCCATTTCCAAAAGTGTAGCTGGTTTGGTTTACTCCAGTGCTACCATCCAGAACATAAACCTTTCCAGGCCATTCATGGTCTGTATCAATAACATCTGCAACAATTACTTCCATATCCCCATTCAAATCAATATCAGCAACAGCGCTGCCGCCATTAAAGCTAACTTCTTCAGTTGCTGAGCCTGGTGATGCTCTTTCTTCAAAGTTATATTTCCACCTCTCCTTTACAACACCATTACTATAGTTATAAACATAAAGAGTTCCATTCCTTACGCCAGTTATGATTTCTTTTTTACCATCTCCATCTAAGTCTGCAAGTGTTGGTGGGAAATAAGCTGCGCCACCTAAAACTTCTATTGGATTTTTCCATTTTCTTTTTGGCTCTCCAAATAAAGGGTCTTTTGCTTCTATCCCATACATTTTAGTTAGCTGATTGAATGTAGTCTTATGCACTAGAATCACAACATCAAGCACATTATCTCCGTCTATGTTGGCAATGCTTGGTTTTACAACTTGTTCTGTCGTTCCACTCGCTGCATCTAGGAAAAAATCCATAGCGTTTTTGGTATTTTGCGGAGATAAGTCGCCTTTCAATAAGGTAAAGCCTGTACGTCTATAATCATGGTTTTCTGTTGGCCAGTCTATGTGTACTGCATCCCAGAATAAACGGTATAAGCCAGCGACAGATTTCATGGAGTGTGGAAGCATTGCATTTGCTTCGGCAGAAACATTAGCTCCACTATCTGTTAAGTCATCAGTCGCTAAATAAATTGACCTATTTATAATTCTTAAATTCTCACCATCCCAGAGGGGAATTGAAAAATTTTTAGTGGAACCAGACAAATTAACATAAATATCATTCCCATCAACGTCATCAGAAGCGAAATATTGGGTTTTTTGGGCAGTATACCAGAATAGTCTAAAAAGTTCTATATTTTGTTTATCTAACGGATTAGTAGGTCCTACTTCTCCCCAATTAAAATTACTAAGATTAGGTATATTTTCATAATTATATTGCTGACCAGCAAAATTGCTACCTGTCCAGTTATAAGTTGTTCTTAAAGCTTGGAAATTATCACCTGTATATTCTTCTAATACAGAATCATCTGGATTTTCAATTTGACTTTGGTCACAAAGTAATTCCAAGATAGGTTCATCAGGATGACAATCCAATAATACGTGTCCTGGTTGTGTAGCATCTTCTAGTAAGTGCGCAACTCGCCCGAGCCAATAATAAGATTTGTTTATATCTCCTCTTAAATAAGCTGGAATAACATTATTAGTCCAGTAACCTAAGGCTATCCTGTATGAACTCTGGCGATTCCATGGAGAATTTAACCCGTCATTGTATCTTCCATTTTGTGGTGTATCTGGATTCCAAAAATGTTGTAATGGCCTACTTCTAATGTCTTCTTCTGCAGAACCATTTATTATATCTTCTCCAGGATTAAAATCTACATTTCTTGCAGTAAGAGTATTAATATTAGTTTTAATACTATTTTTCAGATGATTTTTTATTTCGTTTGGTATTAACTTCCATACAAGTTGGGATTCATTTGTGATATGTTGATGTACTTCCCTATTATTTTCCATTTTATATGCCATGGTTAGATTTAAATAAATCAGAAATATAATACAACTTATTATAGTTCTTTTATAATTATTCATTTTTTCTTAATTTGTATAATATGGCTCCCACTAAAATTCCTAAAATAATATAAGTCAACCATAAACTAATAACATAATAAAAAGCACATCCCATTTCAGAACATTTTGTAAATTTACTAAAAAAATAAATAATTGGGTATGGAATATAATAAACTAATAACTCTGGTAAATTTTCACTAAATATATCCATGAAAATGCCAACAATTATACCTATCATCCCACTAATTATTATATATCTCCAAACTGATTTCTTTTTCATAAATGATCACCTAACTTTTATTTTCTTTCAACTGAAGCATTCACTATATGATATCCCTCTGCTCCCAAATGACAAAATCTTCTATTATCACAAAAATTAAAATTAATTGAGTTAATTTTTAGAAGGTGTATTCCGTCTAGATTCATAGTGGTTGGTTTACTTACACCAACATCTTTCACACTAAACAATTTTTTAGTAGGCACTCCATTAACTCTAAAAGCACAATATCTTTCATGGGGATTGCATAATATCAGATCTACAACAAATCTACTTTGATTCAACTCAAGTCCTCTTACTTTATCATTTTTGGCGCCTATCTTAAGAATAAGGTCTTCCTTACCAATAATTTTTTTAAAGTCTAAATTTGAGAAGTTATTCCTTTGTTTCAAATAATTTTCTTTATACTGCCTGTCAAAGTCGAGCAAGTCTTCATTCTGTATCTTAGCCAGTTTATGACTCATATTGATAGCAGAATTGGAAATATTATTCACTGGGGTATTGTTGAGAGTTATAGCACTAACTACAAAAGATAGAATAAGAACTGCAAACATAAGCAAGAAAGCATACCTCTTTGTTAAAATTACCAAGTTAATACCCCCCTTTTATTTTCAAACAAAATAGCTAACTAATATTTATACTTTTAGTTTTTCTCGTTGAAAGTTTGATATAACACTAACTACTAAAATTAAATTTGTCTTTTACTGATTAATTCATTTTGAGTGTGCTAAATTAAAAATAAATGAAATTAAAGTTAAGCAATTTATTTGTTAAGCCATCAGTAAATTGATTTTGTA
>CAZUSQ010000052.1:0-6740 GCA_964622655.1 uncultured Methanosarcinales archaeon | reverse complement strand
GAATTGATAAAACAAGTTGGAGAAGAAATTATAACAGAAGAAGAATTAAAACACCTTCTAAAAATAAAAGAGCAACCTGTTGCTTATGATGGTTTTGAACCATCCGGTACAGACATTCATATTGCACAGGGAATTCTAAGGGCTATTAATGTAAACAAGATGACAAAAGCTGGAATTAAATTTAAAATGCTTGTTGCTGATTGGCATGCATGGGCTAACAATAAGCTAGGAGGCAACCTTGATAATATTCAAACAGTTGGTAAATATCTAATCGAAGTTTGGCGCAAATGTCAAATGGATTTAAAAAATGTTGAATTTGTTTGGGTTAGTGATTATGTTAAAGAGCCAGAATATTGGAAAAAAGTAATGCAGATTGCAAGAAATTCAACTGTTAAAAGAATAATTAGAACTGGACAAATAATGGGTAGAAGAGAGGCAGAAGTTCAACAAGCCTCACAGATACTCTACCCTTGCATGCAATGTGCTGACATTTTTCAATTAAAGGCAGATATTACCCAGCTTGGGATGGATCAAAGAAAAGTAAATGTTCTTGCAAGAGAGCTTGCTCCTAGCTTAGGCTTTTGGAAGCCAGTTGTTGTAAGCCATCACATGCTTATTGGCTTAGGAGAGCCTCCAAAAGAGCAAGATGAAGATAGGATTCTTGAGCTGAAAATGTCTAAAACAAATCCAGACAAGGCAATTTTCATGAATGATTATGAAGAAACAATTAAGAGAAAGATAAACAAGGCTTATTGTCCTGCAAAAATTACAGAAGAAAACCCAATTTTAGATTATTCAAAATACCTTATTTTTGAAAGAGCGAAAGTCAAGGAAAGAAAAAGACATGATAAAGTTGGTAGTGATGGTGTAATAGAGAATTATTCCGAACTAGAAAAACTCTATAGAGAAGGAAAAATACATCCTGCTGATTTGAAAAATGCTGTATTTTATTACATTAATGAAATGGTAAAGCCAGTAAGAGAAGTTTTCAATAAAGACACCAATCTAAAAAGACTTTTAGAAACAATTAAGAAATTTGATATAACTAGATAGTTATTCCTGCTCTATAACAACCAAATTATACTTATCATTCAAATATTTTTTAGCAACTCTTTTCACATCATCAATTGTTACTTTTTTTATATTTTTTAAATATAATTCAGCAAACTTTGCATCTTTTATAGACTCCCAAACAGCAAGATTGTCTGCTCTAGCAAAATTATCCTCTGTTTCTAAGGCATGGTTGCCTTCTATGTATGTTTTTGCCTCTTGCAAATCTTTTTTGCTTATTTTTTCCAATCTTTTAAATTGTTGAAATATTATCTCTTTAGCCTTTTCTATATTCTTTTTGTCCAAGCCAGTGTAAACTGCAAATACTCCATAATCAACTTCATGCTCATTTTGAACACCAACTTGATAAGCTAATCCTCTTTTGTTTCTTATTTCATCAAAAATCCATCCAGATTGCCCTCTGCCTAGAATTGCAGTTACGACATCAAAGATATAGCTGTCTTTATGAAGTCTATGTACTGTTTTATAGCCTAGCACCATATAAGAATTAAAAGTCTTCTTTTTTTCAACAAACTTCTTGGCTTTTTTCTGCAATGGTTCTCTAACTTTTACTCTTTTTAACAATCTTTTTTGTTTTAAATTACCAAAATATTTCTCTATTTTTTCTTTTACATTCTTAACATTACCAACAACAGAAATTAACATATTGTTAGGAATATAATGCGAATAATAATAGTCAGCAACATGCTTTCTATCAAAACTCTTTATAGTTTCAATAGTTCCATAAGTTGGATTTTTTGCAGGATGCTTATCAAACAATATTTTGTGGAACAAAATCCATTGATAAAGCCTTGGCTCATCATTTATCATGTTTATTTCTTTCAAAATCACTTGTTTTTCCTTCTCAATTCTTTTTTTATCAAAAATTGGATTGGCAATCATATCAGAAAGAATGTCCAAAGCCTTATCAAACCTCTTGTTGATTATTTTGATAAAGAATGCTGTTCTGTCACCTGTTGTGTATGCATTAAACTCTCCACCATATTTTTCAATTTCATTTGCAATTTCTCTGCTGTCTTTTCTGTTTTTTGTACCTTCAAATAGCATATGCTCAAGAAAATGCGCTAATCCAAGAGTTTTTTTATTCTCAAAATTAGAGCCGAATCTAAACATTATTTCAACAGCAACCGATTTAGAAGAATTCTTCTTAAAAATTATAGTAATTCCATTTTTCAGTTTGTACTTCTGCATATTCAAAAGGAAAAATTTAAATGATTTATAATGTTTTTGAATTATGATGAAAATAAAGGAACTTAAAGCGATTTTAGACAAAAAGAACACTGACTTTGCTTTATTATATAGCTCAGATTCGACAAAGCTAAATCCGAATATGTTCTATTTCTCTGGGTATAAAGGTTTAGGTGCATTAGTAATCCCAAGAAAACAACCACCCTTTCTTATAGTCCCTGAAATGGAAATTGAAAGAGCAAGAAAATCAATGATTAAGAAGGTTTATTCAATGGAAAAAAAGAAATTTTTTGAATCAATATATAAAATTGTAAAGAAAAATAAATTAAAATCAAGAAATATCGCAATAGATAAAAATAATTTTACATTGAATTCATATAAAAATTTTAAAAGATATTTTAAAAAAATAAAATCAAAAGACATTTCATTAGATTGTTTGAAATTGCGAGAAATAAAGACAGAAAAAGAAATGCAGCTTATTAAAAAATCGTGCAATTATGCAGATAAAATAATCCAAAAATTAATGAAAAATTTTAAGAATTTCAAAACAGAAAGTGAGGCAGCAGCTTTTCTTGAATATGAGGCTAAAAAAAATAGTTTAGAGCTTGCTTTTCCTCCGATAGTTGCATCTGGAAGCAATGGTAGTATGCCACATTATGAACCTTCTAAAGTAAAAATAAAAAAAGGATTTTGTGTAATTGATTTTGGTGTTAAATTTAAAGGATATTGTTCTGATATTACTAGAACAATTTATGTTGGAAAGCCAGGCAACAAAGGAAAAGAAATCTATAATTTTTTATTAACAATTCAAGAAAATACACTTAACCAAATAAAAAATAATAAAAAATGTTCTGAGCTTTATGATTTTGTAAATCAGAATCTTGGGAAATATAAAAAATATTTTATTCATGGACTTGGGCATGGAGTTGGTGTTGAAATTCATGAATTGCCAAACTTGACATTAAATTCAAAAGACAGAATAAAAAACAATATGGTCTTTACTATTGAGCCAGGTATTTATTTTCCAAAAAGATTTGGAATTAGAGTAGAAGACACAATTTTATTTAAAAATGAACCAATTTTATTAACAAAAACATCAAAAGATTTAATAAGCATTTAATTTTGCCAATTCTTATGAAATATAATGAGAGAGCATTTAATTCTGCTGTTGAGGGTTATAAAAAATTATTAAAAAATACAAAAGGGAAAAATTTCTTTATAATTTTTGATATAAGCAATAAAGAAGCTTTCTATTCAATAGCTCCTTTGTCAAGAGCATTGCATGAACTTGGGTTTGACGTAAGTTGCAATGGAATAAATAAAAAATCAGAAGGCTTAGAAGCTTTAAAAGATGTCTGGCAAGTTTTTGAGGATTATGGAAAAGGACTACGTAATGAGAAAACAAAAATATTGATGGAATTCATTGAAGAAGTTGATAAAAAAGCAAGAGGGAAATTTAAAAAATTATTCAGAAAACCGGGTTTTATTACAGAGGCAAAAGAAAATAAATTTGTTGGTTCTTTAGAATTGCCTTATCATACAGAATGGTTTAAAGAATATAGAATTAATGAGTTAATTCAAACTGCAGAAATTCTATGGCGTGATGTTTATGCTTTAAAAAAAGGTGAAAGAGTAGGTATTGGATTTGCTCTGATACCTACTCAAAATTTACTTGGACATCCTTTAGAAGATTATCTTGATTCTTATTCAATAATATGGGCAATGACCCAAACTTCAAGGCAAATAGCAGAACCCATCATGAATGCTTGTACATTTAGAAGTTCAATGCTTGAGCAAAGCGAAATAATCTCTGATTTAAGAACAACTTTGCTTGGATGCGAGTTAGATAAAGAAATTGATGAAGAGCCATTTATAAAGTACAAAAAATTATCACAGTTATTGAAGCTCGATAGAATTAAACCAATTGACTTGTCATTTTCAATAAGCGCAAAAGGTTATCCAGGTAAGCATTTATTTGGAGAGGCAATTGGATACCCTTCATTAAACAAAAAAACAAGATGGCAAACTCCTGCTCAAATGATTTACAAGCTTGATTTCTATCCACAGACAAAATATGAAGAAAGAGAACCAATTGCAAGGGTTGCTTTTACAGAAACAATACCAATAGATATTTTTATTGAAACTAACTTAGTTGATTGGGCTGATATAAGAGCAAGAAATCAAAAAATAAAGGAAATTATGGATAAATGCGATATTATTTATGTTGAAGGCAAGCTAAAAGAAAAATACGTAACAAAGCTTGAGATTGGCTTAGTAAAAGAAGGTGGCTCAAGGAGATGGGTTAGAAGAAGTGATACAGATGTAAGAGAGAAAATAAATAAAACTTATCTTGAAATGACAGGCATTAAAGCAGGGTGCATGGGCAATATTCCAGGAGGAGAAGCTTTTACAACGCCAGAATCCATTAAAGGAATTTTTATTGGCGATGTTGTTGTTCATGTTGATCAAAGTTATCCATTAAGTGAGAAAAATCCTCTTGTTGTTGAATGTCATGGATACAGTTATAAAATCATAGATGGACCAAAAGAAATTATTGAAAAAATAAATAAAAGAAAGAGTGATGCAATGAAATTATTGCTTGGAGCTGAAAAGAATAAAAGCTTGCCACAAGAAATAATTGACTTGAAAAAGAAGAATTTTGAAAGAATTGGGGAGTTTGCAATAAATACAAATCCAAAAGCAAGATTATGCGAGTATTTGATTGTTAACGAAAAAATAGCAAAAATGATGCATATCGCTCTTGGCTCAGGTTTTGAGCCAGACAGAAGCACAGAATACCATATGGACATTGTTTTTAATGCTCCAAGGCAGAAGCTAGATGTTTATGGAATTGATAAAGAAAGTAATAAGCACTGGATTTTAAAAGATGGAAATTTTGTGGCATAAAATGTCCATTGATAAATCAGCTAAAATAATTCTTGAAGATTGCATGAATTTAAAGAAAAATGAAAGTTGTTTGATTGTTACTGATAAAAAATTAAAACCAATAGGGAATGCACTATATAAAAACTCATTAAAAATAACAAAAAAGTCAAAATTAATTCTTACAACAATTCCAGAAACTCATGGAATAGAGCCACCAAAAGAAATTGCAAATCAAATGCTGAAATATGACGTTGTTTTAATTCCAACTACAAAATCATTAAGCCATACAAAAGCAAGAAAGAGTGCAAGCAAAAAAGGTGCTAGAATTGCAAGTATGCCTGGCATTACAAAAGCAATGATGAAAAGAGCATTGAATGTTGATTTTTATAAAATAAGGAAAATGAACAATAATCTAATTTCAAAATTAAAAAACAGAACAAAAATAAAAATAACAACAAATAATGGTACAAATATTGAATTCTACATTAAAGGAAGAAGATGGTTGAGTGACTATGGAATTTATACAAAAAAAAGAGCTTTTGGTAATTTGCCAGCAGGAGAGATTTTTATTGCACCTTTGGAAAACAAGACAAATGGCGTAATTATAGTTGATGCAAGTGTTGGAGGCTTAGGAAAAGTTGATAAAAATGTAAAAATTAATGTTAAAGATGGATTTATTGTTGATATTATTGGAAAAAAAGTTGCAAAACAATTCAAAAAACAACTTAAAAATAAACTTTACAAAAATGTTGCTGAGCTTGGAATTGGCACAAACTATAAAGCAAAAATAACAGGCAATGTTTTAGAGGATGAAAAAGTTGCTGGAACATGCCATATTGCTTTTGGCAACAACAAGCATTTTGGCGGTAAAGTTGATGTCCCCTTTCATGTCGATGTTGTTGTAAAGAATCCAACAATTTATGCAGATGATGTTTTGATAATGGAAAATGGTAAAATTAAAATGTAAATAATAACATTTTTATATCAAATTATAATACAAACAATAAAAATGCCTGCAAAAGAAGCTAAGCCAAAAAATATAATTGACAGCATAATGTACAGATATTCTACTTCTCTAAGTCCATACGAAGAAGAAAATAGAATTCTTAAGGAAACAATTAATCGCTTAAGGGAAGAAGTTGAGAGATATAAAGTATCTCCTTTAATGGTATGTGAAGTTAGAGAAATATTTGGCAATTCAGCGATTATAAGAATTCCGAATGGTAACCAGTTTCTCGTCAACATAGCAAGCGATTGTGAAAAACTCAGATCAGGTGATTTAGTTTTAACAGAACAGAAAAATCTTACAATAATTAAGAAAGTCCCAATTACAAGGCGCTTTAATGTTGAGAAATTTGTTATCGTTGATAAGCCTACTGTAACTTGGGAAGAAATAGGCGGCTTGAGTAATCAAATACAGGAAATAAAGGAGGTTGTTGAGTTACCATTAAAAAAACCAGAGTTGTTCAAGAAAATTGGCATAACACCACCAAAAGGAATTTTGCTTCATGGCGAGCCTGGAACAGGCAAAACTTTGCTAGCAAAGGCTGTTGCAGCATCAACAAATTCAACTTTTATAGAAGTTGTTGGCTCTG
>CAZUSQ010000051.1:0-6757 GCA_964622655.1 uncultured Methanosarcinales archaeon | reverse complement strand
GCATATGATTATATTTTTGCAACTTACACACGCTCTTCTGGAACTGTTTGTGATGCTAATGCCTATGATATCAATGCTGAGTTTGGTACAATTGGTGATTCACTACCAACCTCACCATGCAAGCAGCAATGCACTGGAAAAGGAAATGTTGGTATCGAGAATAGTAAAGCAAGCAATTTCAGCGGATATTACGTCTATGTCAATGGGCTTTCAAACGGCACAACCAACATAGGGGGCACTTATACAATAGACTTCAACAATGTTGGATGTGGTAGTATACAAACAATTGTAGTCTACTGTAGCAATAATCAATCAAAATTATGTCAGGAAAAAACTACTTCAATTGATTTGAACGGAGACAATGACAGCTTAGTGTTTAATTGTAATAGATGCAGTAATAACAAGGATTTGTTTTTTGTGTCTAATGGCATAAAAATAAGAAACTTGAATGGAGATTATTATTCAATAAACATATCAATAACATCTGAAAATGTAGATGACAATGTAAATGTAACTGAAAAGGGCAAGAATCCCGATGGATTGATAGAAAGGGAAAACAGTACTATATCGTCTGTCATCAGTAACGAGACAAATTACATAATTGTAAATTTCAATACAAATAATGTCAACTATCTTCATATTTACATTGACCCAAAAAATCAAATTGCAGAAGCAGAAGAATCAAACAATTACTTCCTAAGGCCATTCATCAAAAAGCCCATAAAAGCTTATCTTGAAGTCAATACAAGCTTTCCTAAAGCAGATCAAGCAATTGAAGAGTATCTATCAGCATTTATTGATAGGCAACCAGCGTCTTCGCAAAGTTATCTTAACATAATAATAGGAAAAAACGGAGCCACATTCAAAAATATAATCAATCCTTATACTAAAGGACCTACCAATAAATATTATTTTGATAAAGGCTCTATTTTTTACAATAATGCTCCTATAGGCAACCAACCCTATACAGCAGTTGTCGGCAGCCATTATATCCCCATCCAATTTAAAAGCTATTTAGTAGCATATGGAAGAGATGTTGAAGGCGACATCGCAGCAGTTAAGGTATTGGCATCTAATAATAATTATCTAACTGATAATTCATTGCCAGACAGATTTATAATCCTTGACAAATATGATTTAACAGGTTTGCAAGTTATGGATTTATTTCACAATCAAGAAAACCAGCCGTATTATACTGAAAAATACAAGCAAAACACTAATTTCAAAAATGTTGTTGATAGAATTTTGAATGATAATGCGTATGAGATTGCTATTAAGACTGTGCAGACTTTAGGTACAACTTCATACAACCAAAACACGACATTGCGGCTTAAAAATTTAAACTCCGACCATTCTGATAATTTCAAAGACGCTATACTGAATAACACAAAGCCAGTTGTAATGAGTGGAGGAATTTTCAGCAACCTATTTACTTTTGAAGATGGATTGGGTGGAGATTTAGTCAAAGACGGATATGACGTTTGGACTATAGAAATGACAGGTGGACCACAGATTGAATGCTCAACATGCCATGATTACACCTATCAGGATTTGGTTGATTATTACTGGCCTGCTTTAGTATCAGGAGTTATGAGTTATTCCAACAAGAATCAGATTAACTATATTGGACATAGCAATGGTTGCAGAATCGCACTAAGTTCATTAAACAACTATTCTAATGGTAAAAACAATGTAGGTTACACATTCAATACACAAACTGGATTATATGACACTCTAGTTGATTTGCCTACCCACCCTGTTGACAAGTTTTTTGGCATTGCTTGTCCGGCGACATTGAATGATGGTACCTTATTCACGAATGCCGCAAGAGATGATTTCGCGTTTACAAATATTAAAAAAGGAGATATGTCTATAATAATTGCAAGGTGGCTCAATAAAAAACACATAGGTTGGGACGAATACGCAAGATTTTTAGTTCCCTTTAATCTAATTGATGATGCATTCTTACTTTCTTTGTTTATAGGTTCAGACAAAATTTCTACAAATTTAATGGAGTATTATAATGATTTGGCCATTAATGAAAGTTCTGCGTTTGATGTTAGTAATGTTAATGTAAGTAAATTGTATTTATTTAATGGATATCCTGATGATTTGATAGTTCCATATTCTGATCAAGAAAGAATTCTAAATTCAAGTTCTATTGGTTCACAAAATAAAAATGGAACAAGATTTGATGGAAAATTAAGATTTGCTCATTTTTTAATTGACAATAGAGATGAAGTAAAAGAAATAATAAAACGGAGGTTAAAAGAATGAAGAACAACATATTTATTTTTGCCTATGCTTTTTTTGGAGCATTCTTAACATCTAGCAGTTTTATTGTACATCGCTCTGATTTATTATTAGAAAATCCTTTTTTAATTTTTATAATATCCTTTTTATCATTTTTCTCCCTTTCTTTTTTTGTTAAACATTATTTTGATTATGTTAACAGTCATAAAATTTCTTTAATACCACTGAAGATTATATCTTTTTTGATGATTCTTTTTGTTATTGGATTGTTGACTAATCTGCTGTTATTAACCAATAAAAACTTTTTAAATGAAGATGTTTATAGTTTACCTGAGAGGTTAAAGAATTTATCTAGTTTTAATTGGTGGCTAACATCTGTTGCAATAGCCTTATTAATAGGTTTGTACTCTTTACTAAGTTATTTTATTATTGGTAAAAATAAATTATTAGAGAATCTTAAAGCACATATTCTCTTTACTACTATTTTGTTAAGTCTAATACCATTATCAGTTTTATTAGAAAAATTATTTAGAATTATAATACTAATAATTGAGTTAAGTGGTGGTTTATAATGATTTCAAAAAATTTTAAGAAACACATAGGTTGGGACGAATACGCAAGATTTTTAGTTCCCTTTAATCTAATTGATGATGCATTCTTACTTTCTTTGTTTATAGGTTCAGACAAAATTTCTACAAATTTAATGGAGTTTAATATTACCATAAACAATGAAAACGCTGCTGGAAACTTTAATGTAACAATAAAAGGGCAGAATAAGACAACCGGGTTGATAACAACAGAAAAAAGTAAAATAGAAAGTATAACTAATTCTTCTTTGACTGCACATAATTCTTTAATTAACGTAACTATTGCTGACTTGGATTATCTGCATGTTTACATTGATTTCAATAACAATATCGTGGAAGCAGATGAAACTGATAACTATGTTCTAATGCCTTTTATAAAAATCAAAGAGAAAGCTTATTTAGATATTAACACTGGAAATCCAAAAGCAGACGAAGCAATTAAGGGTTATTTGAAATTATTTGTGCAGGACGTATCAGAAATAAATGCTTCCATTATAATATCTGTAGGTGGAAACTCATCCAAAGTTAATTCTTTGAACAGCTATACACAAACTAATTTTAGGTGGTATTATGATAAAGCGAAGAAGGTCCCTATCTTAAATGACAAGCATGTAGGTTTTACTCCATATTCTGCTTTAGTTGGTAGATTTTTTTATAATGGAAAATCTCATGTTTTTGCTTATGGCAGAGGAATAGAAGGCGACGTGGCTGCTGTAAAGCATATTGTCTCTGCACACCAATTGTATTTAGACTTTTACGGCCATGAGGGAGCCGCATTTGCTAAATTCGTAACCGTCTTGGATGAGAAAGACAGAACAGGATTAGCTGTTATGGATCTAATGCATAACAGAGAAAATCAGCCATATTATAACGCAAAAAGCGGAACTAATGGTAACAAATTTAAAGAAATAATTGAGAAGATACTTTTAGATAATAACTTTGAAATTGCTATTAAGACAGTACAGACAACTGAAGGTACTTCTTACGGAAAAAATACGACTTTAAGGCTAAAAAACCTTAACTCAGACTTTTCTACAACATTTAAGGAAGTCGTCCTTAACAATACCAAGCCAATAGTGATGTCCAGCGGTATTTTTTCAGACTTATTCACATTTGAAGATGGATTGGGTGGAGATTTAGTTAAAGAAGGGTATGATGTGTGGACAATAGAAATGAATGGTAAAGAAAATACAAAATGTCAAACCTAAATAAAAAATTAAAACAGATGCTGTATGTTTTTGTGTTAGTAATATCTATATCAATTGTTTCTGCAGGCAATATGACCGTTAATGACCTGATAAATTCATTTAATTACTCTTATTCTAACGGTTCTATAAATATTTTAAGTAAAAGTGACTATATGCTGGACAAAAATGCTAATAATATGAATGATACACTTGTCATAAATCTATCAACTTCCATTGCTAGTGATAGTACATTCAAATTTATAATAAATCTTATAGACGCCGATGTATTTCATATTAACACAACCAGCAAGCTTATAACAAGTTCCGATACTTTTGTCCAGATTAATTTCCCAACTGATTTGTTTAGGTCTTATAAATTTAATTACACTATTGAAATTTTAAACATTGATGATGAATTAGTTTATAGGGAATATAAAACCGAAACAAACACCTATATTAATTACGAAACAGGAATAAACATATCAAGAGTAAGGGACGAAAACCTAAACAATAATCATATAAGAATTAACTTAACCATAAATTCAACGCAACAGATACTCACAAACATAACAGTAACTTTGGCCTATAACTCTTCGAAAATTTCAAAAACTCAGGAAAATAATTTGAGTAATGGAATCCAAGTAATTCCTATAGATTTTGATAATGAAACTATAAAATCAACTCATTATGTTGGTAACTTTACAATTGATTCTGCTGTTATTGGGCTGAAATCTTTTGATTTCAACCAAAATACTTCAATCTATAACTATGAAGACTTTGCCAAAACTTCTTATATAAAATCAATAGCAGACGGAAGAATAGATACAAATGCAAATAACCTTTCAGAATTCTTGGAAATCAACTTTACAATTAATGTTAAAACAGCAGACACTTACAACTTAACCTATGATTTATACGACCAGTTTAATAATTTTGTAATTAGTATAAATAAAACTGCAACTTTATCTGTTGGAAACCAAACAGTTCAAACTTTAATCAATGGCTCTGACATCTACAAAACAAAGATTAATGGGCCTTATGTAATTAGCTTTGTCAAGCTTGCAATAGGGAATGATACTAAAGATATTATATTTAATGCTTACACTACAAATCAAAGCTTCTATACAGATTATGAAAGGCCTCCATTGCCTGATTTGGCTGTCAATATGACTGTCATTTTTAATGAAACAACCAACATAACCAACATTTCAATAAACATATCCAATAAAGGCCAAGTTCCGGCATTTAATGTTTTCCTGGATATATTTGATAATACAACTTATAATAATAATAGAAGTTTATCATTTCTAAACACAAATGAAACTATAAATTATAAATTTAATATTACAAATAGCTCAAATACAACATTATACACTTTAATAGCTGATTTTGACAATCTAGTTGATGAAAGCAATGAAAACAACAATATTGTGCAGAATACTCCTCCAACAATTGTTTCTTTAGCTATAGAATCCATAAGTACATTATACAGCAATGGAACATTAAAAATCTTTGAATTTGTAATCCTAAATGATGGAGATTCAGCAGTCACAGACATACAATGGAAATTTGATACTAATGATAGCTATATTATAAACAGCACTTCCAATATAAGTTCTTTAGCAGTAAATGAAAAAGCATTTGTCTACATAGAATACAATTACAGCAACTCAGGAAGCTTTAATGTAAAGGCAAATGCAACTGGGTTGAGCCAATCTACTACTGTAACAACATCTTTAAATTCTACCGTAACAATAAGTACTACTCCTATAATAACATCGATCCCAGACATAACTTTTAATGAAGATACTTATAATGACAGCCTAAACCTAAGCGATTATGTGAGCGATGCAGAAGATCCAGATTCAGCTTTGACTTGGACAGCATCAAATAATGTCAATGTAATAGTAACAATAAATCAAACTACAAAAATTGCTAATTTTAGTGCTTTGGCTAATTGGTCAGGAAGTGAAAACATTAAGTTTACAGTCAATGACACTTCTGGATTAACTGCAAATGATACTATTCTAGTTACTGTAAATCCAGTTAATGATGTGCCTACTTTCAATTCAAGCAAGCAAATTTCAAATATGACATGGCCTGAAGACACTTCAAATAGCTCATTAAACCTAAGCTCATACTTTTATGATATAGATGGTGATGCCTTAAACTATACTTCAGCAGGCACATCCAACATTATTGTTCACATCCATAATAATACTGGATTTGTAAACCTAACTCCAAATGCGAACTGGACTGGCATTGATTATGTTGTATTCATTGCAAATGATCCTTCTGGATTGACTGCAAGCAGCAACAACGTAACTTTGAATGTAACGCCAGTAAATGACGCACCAACTTTTACAGGCACAATCCAGCAATGGAAATGGCCAGAAGATGTGACTAATCTTTCTTTAAATTTGACGCAATATTTTTCAGATATTGACGGTGACTCATTGAAATATAACTTTACTTCTGTAAGCAATGTAACAATTTCGATAAACAACAATACAGGCATTGTTAATTTTACACCCGATTTAAACTTTAATGGTATAAAATATATAATCTTTACTGCCATAGACGCATTGAACTTAACTGTATCAAGCAATAATGTGACGTTAAATATTACTCCAGTAAATGACCCGCCAACCATTGATACTTACACACCATTGAATTTAAAGCCTTCAGTAGTTGCCGGTTCTAATTTAACATTCAACCATACATCAAGCG
>CAZUSQ010000050.1:0-6779 GCA_964622655.1 uncultured Methanosarcinales archaeon | reverse complement strand
ATTTTGCATTAGTGAACAAATTGCGTTGATAGTTGTTAAACTCAATAATTTTTAGTGGCTAACTACTGATAGGAGGGCATTTCGACGAACGAAACGGACGAGGGGACGGGGCGAATGAAAACGAACGATTTAAAAAGAAAACATTATTAAGTCCATATATTCATATAAATAAAGGGGACTTGATCAAAATGAACTCTGAGCTTCACACACGAAACAATTTGCTAGAAGATAAGTCAGAAGTTACACTCGAAGAATACTTTAAAGTGTATGGAAGCAGAATTGTCCAAGAAAGTGAAAAATTGTTTCTGAGAGATTTTTTATATCCTCTTTTAGGAAAGAAGAGTATAAAATATGTAATACCACAATATCCATTTATTGATTCTGAAGGAAAGTTAAGAAGAATAGATTTTGCACTTATCAAAGAAAATGTCAAAATAGCTTTAGAAGTGAATGGAGAAACCTATCACGCAGAAGGAGTCATTCCAGATGAGATGTTTGATGATAACTTACAGCGTCAAAATGAAATATTAAATGCTGGTTGGAATTTACAAAGATTTTCTTTTAATCAATTACAAGAAGCAAAATGGAGAAAAAGAGTTATGGATTCTTTACATAAAGTAATTGCAAAATATACGCCAGAGATAATATCTGAAGATGCCATAAAGCCCAACTACTTGCAGAAAATGGCTTTAGAAGCCCTTGAATTTTATAGAAAAAATGGTTGGAAAAAAGGGATAATTGTTCTACCAACAGGTACAGGGAAAACATTTCTGTCCGCTTTTGACGCTAAAAAGTTTGGTGGCAGAGTTTTATTTATTGTCCATAGGTTAGATATTTTGAGTCAATCTAAAGAGGCATTTGAAAAAGTATGGCCAGAAGCCAAACTCGGATTATTAACTGGTGAAGTAAAAGAGCATATACATAATTCTAAAGTTTTATTTGCATCCAAGGATACTTTAAGAAACTCAGAATATCTCGCTTTGTTTTCTCCCATTGAATTTGATTATATCATAGTAGATGAAGTACATCATGGACAAGCTCCTACTTATCAGTCTATAATTAAACATTTTCAACCAAAAAAGTTCATTTTAGGAATGACTGCCACTCCAGACAGAATGGATAGAAAAGATATTTTTGAATTATTTGACTACAATAAAGTTTTTGAATATTCTTTAAACGAAGCTATAGAAAATGGTTTTTTAGTGCCTTACACTTATTATGGCTTGAAGGATAATATTGATTATTCAAAGATTAGATATAATGGACAAAAGTATAATGTTCAAGATTTGGATAAGTATCTTATCATTGAAAAGAGAAATGTGCAAATACTTAAAGAATATATTGAAAAAGGCGAAGGAAATAAAGCAATAGGGTTCTGTTGTTCTATAAACCATGCTGATAGAATGGCTCAATTTTTTAATGACCATGGTATCCCCTCTATTTCTATAACTTCAGAAACTGAAGAGAGAGATGCCAAAATTCAAGAATTTAGGGATAATAAATATGCTGTTGCTTTTACAGTGGACTTATTTAATGAAGGTATAGATTTTCCAGATTTAAGAGTTTTATTATTCCTTAGACCAACAGAATCAAAAACAGTATTTATGCAACAATTAGGGAGAGGTTTAAGGTTATGCTCTGGTAAAAATAGAGTACTGATTCTAGATTTTATTGGAAATTACAAAAAAGCAAATAAGCTTAGACAATACTTAGCTAAAAAAAGTACAGAAAGGAAAAATTCCGCAGGCAGAATTGAAAAAATAGTTTATGAGTATGCTCCTAATTGTGAAGTCCATTTTGAAGCAGAAGTTGAGGAAATATTGGACAGACAAGATAGAGACGAAAGAGCCATAGCTAAAGAGGATTTGGTTGATGCTTACTATACCTTAGCTGAGAATATTGGAAGAAAACCCACACAAGAGGATGTAAACACTCAAGGAGAATTTAAAGTTTCAAAATACGTATCTGTATATGGCTCTTGGGTGAAATTTCTACGTGAAATTGGAGAATTTACTGAAGCAAGTTATCATTATCCGCAAGGAGTGCATTTAGGTCATATTTTATATGCTCTGAAAGTAATTGATGAAAATAATAGAAGTAATACACACTTAGACGATAAATATATAAGGTTAAGAGGTAATTTAGATTCAGACAGACTTGGAACTTTCCAAAGACAAACAAAATACAAACTTCAAGCATTAATGGAAATGGGATTATTGGTGGATGATAGAAATTTTGGTCCAGGGGAAACATATAATCTTGAACTAACTCCAGAGGGTAAGACTCTCTATCAATTACTAAAACCTCTAATACAAAAAATAGACTTATCATTTTCAAAAGAGGAAAGAGGTATACCTTCTTGGGATATGAAGCTAAATCCTCAGGATTTTGATATATTATTGTGGAAATTCATCAAAGATGATAAAGATAAAAGAAAATATGTTCAAAAATTATTTTTAAATGTACACGCAGTTTCTCAAATGCTTAATTATCTTTACAGAGTTGAAAGAAAAAAAACTATTTCAAAGTCAAAAATATACTCTGGCTTCTTTAATGCTCCATTCGTAAAAATGTATTGTGACCAAAATGGAATAGAAAGTGCAACAGAAGAGGGAGCTAAACATAGATGCCCATTCTTAATAAATCTCTTAGAAGCTATCGGAGTAGTGACACAAACAAGAAACGATGTGGCCATATCAAATTTCTTAATCTGCAAACAAACGATGCAACTTCAAGCAAAGGAAAGTGAAGGGGTTGTTATAGACAGAATAAAAAATGTCTCTGATTATCTATCTAAGAAAATTAAAATATTACCAACAGATGAAGAGTCTCTATTAAAAGAAACTTTTGGTAAAGAGTTCTTAACTGACAAATTCTATATATCTGAGTATAGTGTATTAGATAATGGGAATAAAAAAAATGCCAAATAGGTCACATTTCAACGCAGGACACAGAGCAATGAATTGGTTGAACAGGAATGGAGTAGCTCATAGTTCTGAAGTTAAATTTGATATTCCTAAAAAAACATATCATGGTGTTTTTATTGAAGACTCTATAGATTTTCTAAAGAAACTTCCTGATTCTTCAGTACAATTAATTCTTATTGACCCACCTTACAATTTAGATTTAGCTGGTTGGGATACATTTAGTGATTATATGGATTGGGCAAAGCAATGGTTAAAAGAAGTCGAAAGGGTTTTAACAGATAATGGAAATTTTGTTATTTTTGGAGGTTACCAATACCAAGACATCAAAAAAGGAGATTTACTCGAAATAATGCATTATTTAAAACACAATAGTAATCTTTTATTTGTCAATTTAATAATTTGGTATTATAAAACTGGAATGGGTGCTCATAGATTCTTTTCAAACCGCCACGAAGAGATATTATGGTATGGCAAAACTAAGAAATATTATTTTAATTTAGACAATGTAAGAATACCATTTGACGAAAAAACTAAAGAAGTATATAAACGTGATAAAAGGCTGAATCCCTTAAGTATAGATAAAGGAAAAAATCCAACTAATGTTTGGCAAATAGAACGTCTAATTGCAAATTCTAGCGAAAGGGTAGGTCATCCAACACAAAAACCACTAGAAGTAATAAGAAGATTGGTTAAGGGATTATCTTATCCAGGATCTATTGTTTTAGACTTCTTTGCAGGTTCTGGAACTACCGGAAGAGTTTGTATTGAGGAAAATAGACATAGTATCCTTGTTGATAATGATAAAAAAACCTTAGATTATTTTAACAAGCATCTTAAAAAAATGAAAATTAATGTGTCTGAGAATCAACACGAAATATTAATTAATCCGAATTTAACTGAATTTCTCAAAAAAATACCACCAACTATTCCTAAAAATATTGCAAAACTGAGTTCTAGAATTTCAAAAACTTACTCTACAGATATTTCTTCACCTGTGTCAATTGAATCTAAAGATTGAAGATGTTGAAACTAATAAAACCAAATATAGAATATAAGAAGTGTGCCAAAGATGTAAAAGAAAGTTTAGAGGCAATTGGCTTTATAACTGATGATGAAAAAGATATGGGTCAGCACTTTCAGTTTCGAGTCACAGCAGATAATCAAAGAATAGGCTACATTCGTTTTTACCCAAAAAAAGACGGTTCAACTACAATTGATATTTCCCAGATAAATGAGTCATGGAAAGAAAGAATTAAAAATGGACTTAAAGGGGTAGTTGATTTGGATATTTTCAAGGAAGGTAAAATACCACTAGGCACAAGAACACTTAATTCTCAAGAAATTTCTCAAAAAGTTAAGGAAGTTATTTTTAAAAAATTTCCAGAATTAACTTTAAGGAACATTAACGACCAAATATTTGATTATCGTATGGAAGGGAACAATTTGGTAATCATACAATACCGAATAGGAACTATTTTATTTCAGGGCAAGAAAACAGCATTTTCAGATAAAGTAATAAGTGAGATTGATAAAATTATTCAAGAAGAACAACGACATTTACTTCTAGCGAGAATTAAAGAGCAAGTTGAAAAAGAAGATTACGAACAGATTGAAAAAGCACTTGCTAAAAGACAAGTCACATTAAAGGAATTTATCAGTCCTGAGTTATATTCATTTATTTCTGGATGCGGTTCTCATCTACTACAAGATGGACTTACTATATTTCAAGTAATCAAGGAACAAAATATAACGTTGAAAGATTATGGATCTATTTTAAGAAATTTTGCTATTTTGTTTGAGGATTTCTTAATAGATTGGCTTTTAAGACTAAATTTACTTAATCAAGATAATCTTAAGATAGATGTAAGGACATCTTTCATAGGCAGCATAATTAATGGGGAATTAATCTCTAATAAATTTAAATATTGTTATATAAGACTAAGACCTAAGTTTCATGAGAAATTAAAGTCTACTTATCAAGAATGTAGACATGACCTATTACACGCTGACAAATTTAAATATGAACCTATTTCTAGTTTTGATAAGGCTAATTCTAAATTACATTCTATGATTGATTGTATGGAGGATTGTGTTAATTTATTTAAGCCTGAACTGAAGTTTGTAACAACAGAAAGTGATACAAGTCTTTCAAACAGTAATATTATTGGTATTGACGAATCTGGAAAAGGTGACCTCTTTGGTCCATTAGTTGTAGCTGGTGTTTATATTGATAAGCCAAATAAAGAAGTAGAATTACGACAGATTGGAGTTAAGGATTCTAAAATAATTGATGACTCCAAGATTTTTATTTTGGCTAAAGAAATAAAAAGAATTTGTAAGTTTAATGTGGTAAGGATAAATCCAGAGAAATATAATTCCTTATATAATGATATAAAAAATCTTAATACATTATTAGGTTGGGGTCATGCAAGAGTTATTGAAAATATGCTAAATGAAGTTAATGCTAATTTTGTTATTTCGGATAAGTTTGGAGATGAATCCTTTATTAATTCAAAATTGATGGAAAAAGGCAAGAAAATTAAACTAATCCAAAAAGTAAAAGCAGAAGAAAATATTGCAGTAGCTGCCGCATCAATTATAGCTCGTGAAGAGTTTTTATTCTCTCTAGAGAGGTTATCGAAAGAATGGAAAGTCATGTTTCCAAGAGGAGGAGGAAATACTGAATTGGACAAGGCCCTCGAAGAGTTTATTGGCAAACACAGCAAGGATAATTTAAATAAAGTAGCAAAAGTACATTTTAAAAATGTTTCAGATAAACTAAATTAAAACTACTAATAAAATAAACGCCTCGCCCTCTAACGAACGAAATGACTAAAATGAAATGTCCCCTTTGATGTTTATTCTTGATTGCTCACTTTGTTCGCTTGAAAGAAACGAGCCACTAAAAATTACTTTGCGGTCGCAATTTTTCGGGGCTGCGTAACCAAAAAAGAATACAACAAGCGATTAAGCAATCCGCTCCTCGAAATGTCGGAAATACGATTTCCGAGCATGCTCAAAAACCACAACAAATTTATTATTAATCTTGGCGGTTTTTGACAAAACTGTAAAGATTTTTTCTGCAGTACTCAGGTTTCGCTTCCGCTCTGAAAATTTTTCCATCCCAAAAATTTAAATAAATTTATTAATACAAACCTTTTTCATCTTTACCATATTTCGCAAGTTCTTCAAAAGCTTCTTTTACTTTATTATCTGCAAATTGGATTTTTGATGGAAGCTTCATATAATAATGAATTAATCGTAAGTTTATAAATTTCATGCGCACATGTCCAGTGCTAAGCAAAAGATTTAAATATGAGTAGTTATATCAACTGATATAATGCCAGAATTAATTAAAAAACATGAAGAAGAAATATTAAGATACCCTAGATTAGATACAGTTCTAATGGTCGAAAAGGTTATTCAAGAGCATGACGGAGAATATAAAAAAAAGGGGTTGTGGGAGAATCTACCTAAGAAAATGATGTATCAGACTTTTTGTGTAATAATTGACTATCTTTTATACTCAAGAAAGATTTCAATAGATAGTGAAGGTAAAATCGGATGGATTTATTATCCAAAAAAGGTAGATGAAAGGATAAAGAATAAGCATTTGTTTTGGTCATCTGATTAATTTTAAGTAAAGTTTCCAAATATAAACTATATCAAATAAATTTATTAATACAAACATTTCTTCATCTTCTATGAAAAAGCTGATTTTGTTTTTAATATTTTTATTGTTAATTCCTCAATTAGCAGAGGCAAAAAAAGTTCTATCTATTGAGGTAAACGGACCTATAACTACAGGAACTCTTGAACTTTTTAAATCAAGTTTAGAAGAAGCAAAAGAAA
>CAZUSQ010000049.1:0-6832 GCA_964622655.1 uncultured Methanosarcinales archaeon | reverse complement strand
GTTCTTTATTTCTGAGCTAAGTCTTATTATTTCTTCGCTTAGCTCCTTAAATTTCTGCTCAAATGTGTTTAATTCAGCAAGCAAAGTTGGATTGTTAAGCTGTGCTATAACTCCCCTCAATTTTTGTTTTTCGATTTTTAAATTAGTTAATTGTCTATTGCAGTCTGAAATTTTGCTGTTAATTTTGCTTATTTCATTGTCAATCTCTTTTTCTTTTGCTTGCAATCCTTTCTGTTGTTGCTTTGAAACTTCTGTATCATCTGATGTAAGGTGCATTGAAGTTTCTGCTTTTATTATTTCACCTTCAAAAACTGCTTTTTTCTCTCTTAGCCCTGTAATTTTTGCTTCATTCTCACTTCTTCTTTTCTCAAGAACTGTAATAAGATTTTCTAGCTCTTTGACTTTCTTTTCATTTTCTTCCAAGCTTTCTGCAACCTCCCTTTCCTTAAAGCCATAAGCCTCTTTTTTTCTTTCTCTGTAGCCACCGTGCATTGCACCGCTTAGCTCTGCAACATCACCATCAATAGTTACATATTTTGCTTTGCCTATGCCTAAACGAGTTGCAACATGAATATCATCAATAACTAAAGTAGCAGAAAATACATATGAAAATACTTTCTTGAATTTTGGCTCAAAAGAAACAAGGTTAATAGCTAAGTCATGAACTCCTTTTGCGCCTATTAATTTTTTAGCATCATCACTAGTTTCTTTTGGATTTATCTTATTTAATGGCAAAAATGCAGCTGTACCTAGCTTATTCTTCTTTAGGTAATCTATCAGCTCTGCTGCTAGCTTGTCATTTTCAACAACAATGCTTTTAATTCTAGCTCCAGCAGCAACCTCCAAAGCAACTGCATATTTTGAGCTTACATTGCCTAAGTCAGCAACAGTGCCATAAATTCCCTCTTTTTTATCTTTAAGCTCAAGAATTTTCTTTACAGCCAAGTCGCCTCTTGCAACCTCTTTTATAGTTATGTCTTTTGCGCGAAGCTTTGCAAGCTCTTCATTCACAAAATTAAGCTTCCTTCTAGTCTCAGAAAGCTGTACTGCCAAAGAAGAATCCTCGTCAAGGCATTTATTCAGCTCTAAAGTAGTATTTTTAAAGAGTTGCCTTTTATCTTTCAATGCTTCAAGCTGTTGCTTGTGCTCCTTTTCTACGTCTATAACTTTTTTTATCCTGTCTTCGATAATGCTTATTTCATGACCAATCCTGTCTTTTTCTCTTATCAAATTGTGTTGGTGTTCCCTTAATGACGTTATTTCCTTTTGAAACTCATCGGCTTTTCTGTCTATGTCTTCTACCTTTTTTTCTATATCAGCAACATTGTCAAGCTGATTTTTTTCTTTGAATTTGATTATTTTATTGTTAATAATTTCTCTATCTTTGTTTTTTGCATCTATTTGAGCTTCATAATCTTTCTTCTCATTTGTTAATTGTTTAATTCTTTTTTCTATATCCTCAATGCTGCTTTTCAAATCATTTCTTCTTTGCTTAATCTTATTTAATTCATTTTTTAGTGTATCAATCCTAGAACTATGTTTTGTCAAATCTATCTTCAAGGTTTCAACTTCTTTGTTGAGCTTAACTTGCTCTATTTCACCTTTTTCCTCAATCTCTTTTGAAATTTGCTCAATTTGTTTTTTCTTTTCCTCATTTTCTTGTTTTAGTTTGCTTATTTTTTCTCTTAAAGCTTCTAAATCTTTATTGCCAGCATCTATTTTGCTTTGTATTTCATTTTTTTCAGCATCTTTTTTGTCAATTTGAATTTTCAAGTAAGAAGCCTTATTTTGCTTTATCTTGTCACTCATCTCTTTGTATTTTAAAGCTTGATCTCTGTCTTTCTTAAGCTCTTTTAAGTAAGTGCTTCTCTCTGTAAGAATTAAGTCAGTTTCCCTCAAATGCTGCTCAACCTTTTCAAGCTCAAGCATTGCTTTGTGCTTTTTTTCTTCATAAATTGAAATGCCTGCAATGTCTTCTATAAGCAATCTTCTGTCTTCAGGATGCATCTCAACAAATTTTACAATATCGCCTTGAAGTATTATATTGTAACCATCAGGATCAATTTTTGCCAAAGAAAGAAGATTAGTTATTTGTTGTCTTGTCATAACCTTATCATTGATTTTATAGATAGATTGTCCATTTTGCCTTACTATTCTTGATATTTTTACTTCTTTGTCTTCTGTTGGGAATAGGCTATTTGTATTATCAAAATAAATATTAACTTCTCCTTGCTTTGCTGGCTTTTTTGTTTTGCCTCCATTATAGATGAGGTTGGCTGCTCTTTCTGCCCTTAAGTCTCTTGAAGAGGATTTGGCTAAAACAAAGCAAATTGCGTCTAGGACGTTAGATTTTCCAGCGCCATTTGGCCCAAGAACACAGTTAAAGTTGCCACCAAAAAGGACTTCTGTATGCTTTGCAAATGACTTAAAGCCCTGCATCACTATCTTGTTTATTTTTGTGGCTTTCAAAGCTTGTTCTGCTATTACTATCTGAGGCATTCCTGGGTTATCGCTAGAAACTTGCTCTTCCATGAAAATACTGCTATATTGGTGGTATTTAAAGGTTATTGTTCAGATAAATATTTATACTACCTAATCTAAAGGCTATATTAGGGTGGTAGATGTGGAACCAGATTATAAAAATCTTATTTCTCATATCGATGTAGATAGAAGCTTAGGCGCTATTGAATATTTTAGCTTTAATGGAGTGAATGATGAAAGTGTTACAGAGTTCAAGGACGATTTTGAAATTAGCAATGATTCAATTGAGTTGCAGCTAATCAAATCAAAAGCCTATAAAGAAGCATTAATCTTAAGACTTAAGAAAAGTGATGGTGCTTACTCTGACGCATGGAGAGATTTCTTAAAAGAAGAGCAAAAAACATTTGGCGGAAGCAAGATATTTTACATAGATAATGATTGCAGCAAATTGCTTGTTCTTTCTTTGCCGAATGAGGTAAGGAACAAGCTAAATATGGTTATTACAAGATTGAACAAAATAAACGATAAAATAAGTAGAAGCAATACAAGAATTAAGAAGGAAAATTTGGATGTGTATACGTCAAGGATAAAGAGCAAAGAATCAATGAACAAAAAGAAAGATGATATTATCAATTTTATAAACCAGAATTTAAGGGTTTGAATTTTATAGTTTTATTTTTTGAAAAATTGTTTTAATTAATGCGATAAGAAAGATAAAAAACATAAGAAAATCACATCAAATTCGCATTCATTAAAACATTACAAAATTGATATTGGAATTAA
Source organism: uncultured Methanosarcinales archaeon (assembly GCA_964622655.1). Classification (GTDB taxonomy): domain Archaea; phylum Nanobdellota; class Nanobdellia; order Woesearchaeales; family GW2011-AR4. The sequence goes on along the minus strand of CAZUSQ010000049.1, from coordinate 3,568 downwards.
TCAATCCGCTCCGCGAATTCTAGGCTCGCTCAATAGCTCGCCTATTTATTAATTAACTAAACCATTTCCTTAAACCTTCTCAAAAATTCATCAAAATCTTTTGTTTTTATATTCAAGCCACATGCATGTTCATGTCCGCCACCAAAGCCGTCTAAGCCAACTAATGATTTTTCAATCAAAGGAGGCAAAATAACTTTTGTTGATCTTAAGCTGCATTTCATTTCATCATTTTTCTCTCTTCCAATTAATATTATTTTATCTGGAAACCTGTAAATAGCTTCATTTGACAAATCGCTTGTAAAACTTGATTTATCATCTTTGTATGTATAAATAACAAGCTTTTCTTTTGTTTTTTCTGCAGTTTTTAGAACATCTTTAATCAATGGTTCATATAATTTATTGACTTGTTCATAATGTTTATATATAAACTTGCCTTGTGCAGTCTCTTGGTTTAATATTTCATATGGGCTTTCTATCCTTGTCAAAACCTTGACATTTTTCATAACATCATTTGTTTTGCCTTTTAACACAAAAGAAAAAATCCTAATCAAATGTCCAATTTTTGTGTTGTAGATTATATCGCCAGGAGCTTTATAGGACTTATCTACCAAATCTGGAAATTCTTTATTAAATTCCTTGATAAAAGGTGGTATAAACCAATCTGCTACACAACCAAGTGCTGCAAGCCACATATCTTGATTAACAACTTGATAACACATATAAGAAGTTGGATGATTATCTTGCCAGTTTGCAATGCGAGGATTGAAGTACTTTACATTATTCCCTTTAAAAGGTCCATGGTGGTCAATCCAAATTACAGGAACCTTCATCTCGTCAAGAAAATCTTGCTCAACAACTGCAACATCAAGTATAAAGATTTTATCAGGTTGATATTCTTGCACTTTGCTTACAAAAATACTTCCAAGCTTTGGGGTTGTCTTTACAATTATACCTTTGCCTTCTTTTTTATAGCGATAAAGCTGCAAGAAAGAGCACAACCCATCTTGGTCATCATCAAAAAAGAACAATGGATTCTTGCAATTATCTAGATGGTCCTTAATCTGAGTAATTTGTACTTTTGACAATGCCATATTCTTTAAAATTAACTTTTATTATTTAAGGGTTTTTGTTTTTAAATATTTCAAAATACCGCAATCTTTATATTAAATATTTGATTGTTTAAATTTTATGCAAATACCACTTAAACAGCATAAAGGCTATGATCCTCTTGGAGCTTGCGGAAAAGGAAAATGCCCTATTTGCGCAAGAAATAATGCTATATTTAAAGTTAAAAGCAAACTTGAAAAAGAAGAATTTTCGAGTGACGCTGTGTCGCTCTTTGTGGGAAGATATGGGTATCCATATGTTAATGTTGGCATTCTTGCTCCTCCAGAACAAAGAGAAGACGCTTGGCTTTTTGATGCTCCAAAATACTGGTCAGCAGAAAATTATGAAATTCCAAAAATTGTTGATTTTAGATCTTCGTTATTGAATTCAAGGTCTATTTTGAATATAAAGAAGCGAGTTAAATTATTAGAATTATCGCAAGATATTGCAATGTCCTCAAAGCCAGTTGATATCGACATACAATTACAAGAAAAACCAAAATTTCGTTTAAATCTTGATTCCTATATGGCACCGACTGGACCAAATGCAAAGCTAAAAAAAGCAGAAATAACTGAAAATCCAAAAATACATACTAAAGTCTATAAAGTCTTTGAAGATATTGATTTAAGGGCTTATGATGCTGTTAATTATCTTTATGAAAATAAATTTGATGAGAATTTTTTAAGTAAGCTATTGAGTGTAGGAACTTTAGGTTTAAAGCCTGATAGAAAATTAGTGCCTACCAGGTGGTCTTTGACAGCAACCCATGACATGATTGGGAAACATTTAATTAGGGAAATAAAAGATTATAACTTTATTAATTACACTGCTTTTTTTGGTGGATATATTGGAAATTATTATCTTATTCTTTGTTTTCCTGAAGTTTGGAGTTATGAACTTTTTGAGATGTATGTTAAAAATCCAAACTACACTACTGATTATGAGTCGTATCATGGAAGAAAAAATTATGCAGAGGCAACAGCAGGTGGCTACTATACTGTTAGAATGGGCATACTGGAAAAATTAAGAGGATTAAAAAGACAATGTTCTGTTTTAGCATTAAGATTCATTACAGATGAATATACCATGCCATTAGGAGTCTGGGTTACGTTAGAAGCCACACGAAAAGCAATGAATAATAAACCAATAGAGTTTTCTAGTAAAGAATTAATGCTTGAATATGTTAGAAAATTAGTCAAAAGAAAATTTAATTATAATGTAGATTATTTGTTGAGTGTTAGTAAAATGTTGAAATATTTAAAGCAACAGAAAAAAATAATACAATTCATTTAAGCTTCTTCTTAAACTCTTCCAACTCCTTCAAAAACCTCTTAATCGTTTTATTAACATGCTCTGGCTGTGTCTTTAGAATTTCAGAAACTTTATCTAAAACATTTCCTTTAAATTCTTCTGTTGAAGTTAACTCCAATTCTTTCAAATCAATTTTCTTTCCTTTCTCAACTGCCTTTTTCGCAAGTTTCCATTTTTCAAATAATTCATTGATTCTTGATGGAAGTTGTTCTATTTTTACTTTTAATAACCTTGATGCTTCTTCTAAAATCTGCTTTTCTTGCTTAATTTCTCTTTTAGCTGCTTCTCCTGCCGTGAAATAAAGCCTTACAATTCCGTCGCTTATCTTTGTTGCTTTCAAAATCTTTATTTCGCCTGCTTCTGAAGTATTTTTTAAATGAGTTCCACCGCATGCTTCAACATCAACTCCATCAATATTAATTATTCTTAATAATTTTCCAGGAACTGCTCCACCTTGATAAATTGTCATGCCATATGTCTGCTCTGCTTCTGTTCTTGGAATAAAATTGCTGTGCACAGTCAAAGATTGCTTAACAAGCTTATTTGCTTCCTCTTCTATATTTTCCAATTCTTCATCTGTAATGCTTTGATAATGTGTTAAATCAATAGTCGCTTTATCTATATCTTTTTTAGCTCCTGCTTGATTTATATGATTGCCAAGCACTTTTCTTGCAGCAGCATTTATAATATGAGTTGAAGTATGGTGTTTTGCTAACTGCAATCTTCTATCCAAATCAATCTCACACTCTACTTCTTCTCCTTCTGGAAATTCATGTTTACTGCTTAACACATGAACTATAATACCACCTTGCTTAAATACATCAATCACTTTTTCACCTGCAATCGTGCCTGTATCATGCAATTGTCCACCGCTAGTTGGATAGAAATAAGTCTGATCCAAAATTACTTTATTATCAATTACTTTCACTATTTTTGCTTTAAACTTTGTTTTTGTATAATCATAATAATACAATACCTTTGTTTCTGGAATTCCCTCTAAATTTAACTTTTCTTCTCTTTTTGTAGCATGCTCCTGCTCTTGTTTAGCATGCAATTCAGCAACTCTTGCATAGAAATTTTCAGGCACATTAATTTTTTTATCAAACTTTAATGCTTCTTCTCTCACAACTTCTGGTGTAATGCCGTAACT
>CAZUSQ010000048.1:5930-6952 GCA_964622655.1 uncultured Methanosarcinales archaeon | reverse complement strand
AATAATCCAATGGACACACTCTATGCAAAGGATCTTCATACCAACGCTTTGGGTTGGCATATACAAGCTCTTGAGTTCGTAAATCAGCTAAACCAAAATCAGAAGAACCACCTACGGTGCCTATTGGCTCGCCAGCAGCAACAGATATTGGAGAAAAGTAGAGATCTTTATCGCAATTTTTGTAATATATCCCACCAGTATTAGATTCTTTACAATTATCTGGCTGCGCAAAACTTTGCAATAGCTTATCGGACAATGATGTGATATGGATGAAATATCCCCTTACTTCTGTACAGACTGTAAAATCCAATTTGTAATCTTTTATTTGACGTCCCTTCATTGTATATTCAGAGGAACCAATTCTTGTAATCAAAATATCCCCAGGAGCGACAACTGGGGCATTAGAGCTCGACTCATCTCCGCTAAACCCTTTTAGGTGAAAATACAGATGATTTGTGGGAAACGTATGTCCAGAAGGATTCAGATTGCCAAGAGGAACAATATTTTGCAATTCTGAGATTGGGATATGTGAAATATTAAATAGTTCTTTCTTATCACCGCATGATGGAACCCCTGAAATTATATTTCGTCTTGGTTGCCCTATTTGGTGTGTTGTGTCTAATTCCGGAAAAATTTGCTTGCATTTTTCACAGAATAGTTTTCTTTCCTCTTCAGGTATAAAGCTGCAATCTGGCGGCAGAGGGTATTTTTTACAGTCTTCCAAAAAATGATTACCCTTTTGTTGTTGTGCTCCAGTTGCGTTCTTTTCAAAAAAATCTTCTTTTTCAGCAGTTTGACTTTTAGTTTTCTCTATGGCTGGAGCAGCTGGAGTTTCATCAGCAAAAATCCTTTGGTTACATCCAAAAATCACTATAATAAAAACTGCTATCACAGTCAGAAATTGCAATCTCTTTTTCATAATATAAAAATTAAAGATATCATTTATTAATATTTCTTTTTCACTTCAAAATCCTTCCATTCTTTCTGCTCCAAAGCAATAAATCCAATTCATCCATGTCAAT
>CAZUSQ010000048.1:0-5920 GCA_964622655.1 uncultured Methanosarcinales archaeon | reverse complement strand
TTTATTGTTTTTTGGCTTTTCATTTTTTTTTAAAACACCAAATTCGTGCAAGGAAGTTATTATGTGCTTGTCCCAGATTGCATATCCTCTAAAGCCAATATTCCTCAAGAAATGAGAAGCTTCTTTCATGCCAAGCCCTTTAATATCCTTGTTTAATGCAAAGAAATTTCTTAACTCATCTTCATTTTTGAATGATTTTATTTTATTTTTCAATTGAAAATTTAATTCATTTTTCAAATAGTTTCTTGTGTGGATTATATGAACAGGTCTCACATTATTGAATCTATAAATACCTTCTAATCTTCTTGTCATATCGCTTGCAGTTCCATTAATTAAAACATTTCTAACAGCATCAACAGCTTTTGCGCCCATCTCTGCGCTTGTATTTGCTGTGAAAATGCAGAAAGCAAGTTCCTCAAACAATCTATAATCATCGTTAGTTTCAACTGGTAATAAAATTAACTCTCCATTTCTATAAAACCAAGAATAAGGCTCGCTAAAGAATTTCTGGAATTGATTTAATCGTTCTTGTATTTTATTTTTTTTATTGTTGTATTCTTGGATTAATTTCTCTATTTGGTTCATAAATTGAGGATTATTTAGGATTTTTTAAAGTTTATTGTGTTTGTTGTAATTAAAAATAAAAAATCAAGTATAATTTGTTACTAGTCTATCTATGTAATCTTCATAAGCTGGTTGATGTACTAATAAATCTACATCATGCTTTTTGATTCCATATTCAATAAGTTTATTTCTTATTTTATAGTTATGTTGGATTATTGCGTTGTAAATTATCTTTTTTAGTTCTGAGTAATCATATCTTTTATCTTTCGGCTTTCCAGAAGCATATAACGAACTTAACAAAGCACCTAAAACTGCTAATGGAGGAGAAACTATAGTTGCAGCTATTGTAAAGAAAACAATGTCCAAATTTCTGCCAGTTCTTCTGACAATATCTTCCAAACTTCTGGTTTTTTCAGCAAAATTCTCAATCCCCCATAAAATTAAAGAGTTTTGGCTATTTATAATTGAAATTTATATTCTTATATAAATAATTGTCTGTTAAAAATACTCCAAAAAGAATAATCACTTTTTATTGGTTTTTACATCAGCACTGATATGCGCAATCAAAATAAAAACAACCATCAAGCCTCCGTAATTAACAACCATAAACCATGGTGTAGCCCAACTTATTCCATTAAAAACATAATCCGATAGTGGCCATAAAAAAGGAGTTGGAAAAAATCTTGTTGAGTGTGTGGGTATATCTATCAAAACATGTATGCCCCAAGCAGTTAGTGCCCAAAACCATTTTTTTGTTATTAAATAAATTAGAATAAAAACAATTGCAAACATCACTAAGCTATGTGTTAAATTATAGGCAGCAAAAAGCCATTTTGGAAGTGTGCTTATTGGTGGAGGTCCTCTATGAAAATTACCATTAACTAAATTGATAATAAAAACAATGCCAAAAGATAAAATATCTGGAAGCAAACCAAATAAAGTAGCAAGCCATGCATATTTTTTCTTATTAAAGATAGCATAACTCCATAAACCATGAGCAAAAATGTCCATTTTACTTTAATTTTAATGTGAATTCAACACCAGAACCAATAGGCACCAAAACACTCCTCAAATTTTTGTGATTTCTGACATGATGTAAGTAATCCCTCATATATTTCTCAAACATTATTGCATTGTCAGCTACAATTATAGCATTTTTTGTCAATTTTGGATAAGCTAATTTAAAATAATTTATGTAATCTTCTTTTACAGCATCCAAAAACAAGAAATCAAATTTATTTTTTAATTTTGGAATCTCTTGTAATGCATCTCCATGCACGATTTTTATATTGCTTAATTTTGCCCTTTTGAAATTCTCAGCAGCCATCTTCACTTTATGCTCAGAAATCTCGATTGTTGTTACTTTTCCTTTATTTTGCTTTGCAGACTCTCCTAACCATATTGTTGAGTATCCATTAGAGGTCCCAACTTCAAGAATATTTTTAGCTTTTGAAATCAAAACAAGAATGTTGAAAAATTGTCCTGTATCTGCAGAAATGTTGTAATAACCATTATGTCTATGTCCAAATTCTTCTAAATCAAGTAATAATCTTCTTGTAACTTCATCCATTTTAAGGCACTTTTATGCTTAACATTATCGAGTGGGTGGAGGGCAACATGTTATACTTAAAGTGCGAGTAACTATTCCCTCCCCATTGATTTAAATTTTTTATTGAGTTAATTTATAATTTATTGATTTATTTAACCTATCGTTTTACTTAACTCTTTATACTCAACATTATTTCTCATCAAATAATAAAATATTATTGTTCCTGCTAATACAATTACAGAGGATGAAACAAAAACAAAAGCCAAGCTTGTTACTAACATTATTAATCCAGCAACTATTGGTCCAACTCCACCTCCAATGCCAAATGCAGTATTAAACAAACCCATTACAGAGCCCATGCCAAGCTTTTTTCCAAGCTGCGCTGTAATTGCGCTTCCTGCTGGAATGCTAATTGCAGAGCCAAAGCCCATCAATATGTTAAACAAAAGCAATGTATAAAATCCAGTTGATAATGGTATTAGTGCAAGAGCAATTAGCATCATTATACTTCCACCTATAAGCATTGCAACTTTATCACTTTTGTCTGCCATTATTCCAAAATATCTTTGAAATGCAGAAGAAACAAGAAGATTTGCAGTAACAACAAAACCTATTTGAAAAATGCTAACATTTATTCTTTCTGCAAGCAAAGGCAAAAAACCCATTACAGCTGCAACTCCATAAGCATTCATAACTCTGAAAAGAAGCATTGCCTGCATTGTTTTGTCCTTTAATATAACTTTAAATGAAGAAGGTTTTACTTTTTTATGTGCATTTATTTCTGGCAGCATAAAAACAAGAAACAATAACGATAGGAAGCTTATTGCACCCATCGCATAGAATGCTGCATTCATATGCCAAATGTCATGTAAAGCTCCTCCTATTATAGGACCAAATGCTAAGCCCATAAAGAACGAAATTGTAAAGGTTCCAAAATACTTACCTTCTTGGTTTTTTGGCGCAATATCACCAATATAAGCCATTGCAATTGGCAAAATCATTGCAGATGCTAAACCATGAAAAAATCTTACAATAACTAATGAGGTTGTTGTATTGGCAACTGAATAAAAAAATGATAAAATTGTATAGCCAGCCAATCCAACAAGCAATAGATTTTTTCTTCCTCTAAAATCAGAAATTCTTCCAATAAAGGGTGTGAACAAAGCCCTTGACAAAGTAAAAGAGCCAAAAATCAAGCCAATTAAGAAGCCATTCGCACCTAAGCTTTCAGCATAAATTCCCATAAAAGGCTCTATTATGCTAGTGCCAAGCATTGTTGCAAATACCGCAATGAATAAAACTGTAAAAATGCGTTTTTTCATTATTGTAGGCTGTGAAATTAGTAATATTTAAAAAATATACCCTATATATTTGATTTATGGGTGGTTTAAGAGTAGCTATATTCGGTGCTGCAAATATTGGGCGTTATCATGCTAGGGAGTATAATGCTTTGGAAGAAAAAGTTGTGGCTGTACTAGGCACTACTCCAGAATCTTCAAAGTTAGCAGCAAACAATTTAAGACAAGATTTTGATATAGTTGCAAGGCATTACCATAGTTTAGAAGATATGCTAAATAAAGAAAAGTTAGATGCAGTTTCAATATGCACATCGCCAAATACGCATTATGTGTTTGTTAAAGCAGCATTAGAAAGAGGCTTACATGTTTTGTGCGAAAAGCCATTACATTGGGATTTAAAAGCTACACCAGAAGAAAATCTAAGAAAGGCAGAAGAATTGCTTGCGTTAGCAACTAAGCAAGATTTAATCTTAGCTGTTAATACCCAACTTGCTGCATTATTTGATGCTTATCTTGATGGATACAAAAATAATAGACAATTCAGTTTTGGGAATGTTGACCCTATAAGTTTTAGAGTTCACATATTAACGTCTGGGAAAGGTGATGGACTTTACATTCCAATGGATTTATTGCCACATGCTTTGAGTTTATTGTTAAGATTAGAGCCTCAAAAAAAAGCTGTGATAGACGATTTGAAAGGCGAAACTTCAGAATTAGAAACTAATTTAAGCTTTAATTTTTATACTTGGGCTAAGACTATAAACACATCAATAATGCTAGGCAGAGATCCTTTAAAAAAAGAGATAAGCTTTGGATTTGAAGATATTTATGTTACACGAACTCAAGGTACAAGCCAGGACAATATTGTATACTATCTTGTTGACAAGGATATAAGAATTGGTCCAATTAAAGATCCTTTGGCTGTTTCTGTTAAAAGTTTTTGTGACACTGTTAGAACTAATGATAAAAGTCAACTTCTTGTTTCACCTGAAGAAGCACTTGCAAATATGAAGCTTCAATATCAACTTATGGACTATTTAATTAAACAAAAGAAATAAATTTTATAAATTCACTATAAATCTATTATTATGCATTCAAGCAAAAGGTAGAATTCTTCAAAGCCAGACTCTTTATTGAGATGTCCACCATTTGGCACAATGTTGAATTCTGCATTTAGTTTTTCTGTTAATTCTTTGCTAATTTCAAATGGTATATATGGATCATTTTCAGATGCAAAAATAAAGAATTTATTACAGCTTTGCATTATCTTTTCCCAATTGAATTCTTTGCCAACAAAGGTTTTGTTTAAGTCGTCATACTGATTTCCAAGTAGCTTATGAAATCCTGCTATTAAGTAAGCTGCTTTTATTTTTTTATTAGTTTTTTCAAGATAATTTAAAATGAAAGCTGCGCCTAAGCTATGTCCTATCATCACAGTTTCTTCATTTATTTTGCTTTCGTAATTTGAAAAAACTCTCATCCAGCTTTCGAGACTCTGATCAAGAGGAGTTGGAAACTTGGGTACAATTACTTCATAATTCATGCTTTCAAGCTGTTTCTTCAACCAAGGAAACCAATTCTCTTCTGGATTTGCATAAACACCGTGAATAATGAAGAAGTTCATTTTTTGTTTCTAAAATTTTTTAATGTCAAAATAACCATCATTTAGGTTATAATAACTATTATAAGGGTTATTAACTCTTCACTTTAAGTTCATTTTACTTTTGCGTAAAGCCATGCATCATAAAATCTTCCATTCCTGAAATTATGTTTCCTTAATGTTCCTTCTAATTTGTAACCATTTTTCTCCAAAACTTTAGCAGATGCCTTATTCTTGGTGCTAACATGAGCTGTGACTCTTTTTAATTTAAATTCTTTAAATCCAAAATCTGTTACTAACTTTAGAGCCTCTGTTATAAGTCCTTTATTCCAATATTTCTTTCCAAGTGCATAACCAATCTCTGCTTTATGACATTCAATAACAGGGTCAAAACCAATTCCACCAATAACTTTGCCATTAAATTCTAGTGCAAAAGATACAAACGTCTTCTTTTTTCTTTTATGTGCTTTAACGCATTTCTTAATCCATTTTTTTGCATCCTTTATTTTGTAAGGATACGATACACTAATCATATATTTTGAAACATCTTTATCATTTAGGTAATTGATGATGTCTCTTTCATCACCTTCTCTATAAGGTCTCAAAATAAACCTTTTAGATTTAATAACATACTTCATTTTCTCAAAAACCCACTCAATGTAATTTGCTCATCCCTTTTTGAGCTTAAATAAATAACCTGCCCTTCTCTTGAGCCATAGCGATATACAGAAATGCCTTTGCATCCAAGCTCATAAGCCATCATAAAGATTTTCTCAACATCCTCAACAGTTGCGTCTTTTGGCAATGTTACAGTTTTGCTAATACCATTATCAACATATTTCTGGAAAGCAGCCTGCATTCTTACATGCCATTCTGGCGCAATATCAGAGCCAACAACAAAAATTTTTT
>CAZUSQ010000047.1:0-7057 GCA_964622655.1 uncultured Methanosarcinales archaeon | reverse complement strand
TTAAAAATTATTGATGACGCATATGTTAAACTCGAAAATAAAACAAAATAACCCTAAAAAACACAATGTATTAAAGGAATTGTTTGGTGCATTACCTAAACTTAGAGGTATCAATTTAAAGAAAATAAGGAAAGAATTAGAAGGTAATTCAAAAATCAAAGTATAAATTTAAGAATGATAATACCTATGCACATCAACTTTTTCCCTTATTTTCTGTTCTAAGGCATTAAGCCTGTGTTGTCTTTTTGCTTTTTCCAAATGCAAGTGCCTCATTTGATTTTTTATATTGTTTAAAGACTCTGTTAATTGCTGTATTTTTTCATTATTTTCACTTATTATGCTTAGCTTTTCTTCTCTTTCATTCCTTAATTCCTGCTCAAGAGCTTTTATCTGGTTTTTTAGTTCTTCTGTTTCCTTGTCAGCTGGCTTGAAGAACTTTGCATATTTTCTCTCCCAATTGATTAAGTTATCAATTTTCTGTTTTAATCTGTCTATATCACTGTAAGTAAGATTCATCCTAATTATTGATTTTCTCATTTTTTGTAGGTAATTGTCTACATCTTCTTTTGCCTTTTTCCTTTTTGTATACACATTTCCTACAAGAAAAAGGTGCTTTGCAAAATGCCTAAAAGATTTTGTGTCTTGTATTTGTAACATTTTAAAAATTTAGTTAGATTATTTCATTATTCAATTTTTTAAATGTTTTTAGTGATTTAAATTTTTATTAATTTTGTTACTATTAATTAAGCTTTCACAATGCATAAAATTTAAAAAAATATTTTCAAAAAAATCAATAAAATCTATTTCCTAAACATTCCGAACAAGCCTTTTTTCTTCGGCTCTTCCTCTTCTAAGCCAAGTTCAGGAAAATCCAAGTCAGGTGGTGGAGTTGGCTGCATTGGAGGCATTCCAAATTCAGGTGATGTAGTTGCTGAAATTGGTGGAGGTGCCATTGGAGGCATTTGAGGCATTGGTTGTGCTCTTGGCATCATCGGCTCAATTGGCTTTGGCTGCCATTCTGGCCTAATTGGCTTAAAAAGTTGTGGCTCTGCTCTTGGTTTAAACAAAGATTCTTCTTTTGCTGGCGCAATTACCTTTTCTTTAATCATGTCGACAACGCCAACCATTGCTTCAGCAATAGTTTTATTTTGATCTATTAGTTTATCGAGTTTAGAAGTTATCATCTCGTGCCTTTTTGCTTCTGCTTCATAGCCTTTCTCTTCAAGCCTCATTTGTTCTGCTGCTGCTCCAAAAACCTCAAGAATGTCTGTCATTGTTTGAGCAAGCTTCTGCACAGCATCATAAAGCTCTTTTGCAGAAATATCTTTTTTGCCTTTCACACCCTCTATTTCTTTTTTCAAATCAGAAATATCCTTATAAAACTCTTCTTCCTCAGCCATTCCAATCAACCTCTTTTTTTTAATAAATACTAAAATCCACCCAATAAAATAAAAATGTCAAAAATTCTATAAATTTTTGAGCATTCCCAAAAATCTTCGATTTTTGATAATAAGAATGAATGTATTTAAAGATTTCGGTTATTATTTTTGTAAATTTATATCTCTAATTGTGCGTCCTGAAGGAATCATAGGAAGACAATGCTCAAATCTTGCATCAACATGAAGTAAATACGGCCCTCGATGGTTTATCATTCTTCTCAAAGCAGCATCAACATCTTCTAGTCTGCTTACTCTATTGCTTTCAATTCCAAATAATCGTGCATATTGTGCAAAATCAATGTTCTTGTATTTAGAGGCTACATATCTGCTCCCATATTGATTATCTTGCCATTGAATAACCATTCCATGACCACCATTATCAAAAACAACTACTTTTACAGGTAAATTAAATCTTGCTATGGTTTCTAACTCGTATTTTGTCATGAAGAAACTTCTATCACCATCTATGTCAATTACAAGCTTGCTAGGATTAGCAGCTTGAGCTCCTATTGCTGCAGGCAATCCAAAGCCCATGCTTCCTAAACCTGCTGATGTCAAGAATTTTCTTGGCTCGTCAACTAAAAAGTACTGTGCTGCCCACATTTGATGTTGACCTACGCCAGTTGTAATAATAGGCTTAGAATCTTTTGTTAATTTCCATAATTCTTGCAAAACATATTGGTGAGGTATTTCATAACCATTTTCATCTTTTCCATCCATAAAATACCTTAAGGAATATCTATCCTTTAATGTATTTAGGTGGCTCCACCAGCTAGTGTATTCTAACCTAAGATTTTCTTCTCTAATTTTAGAATTTAGTCTTTTCAAAAATTCTTCTGCATCGGAAAGAACAAATATATCTGGTTTTTTATTCTTTCCATTCTCTTTTGGGTCGATATCAACATGTACTATATAGGCATTTTTTGCAAATTCCGTAACTTTTCCTGTAACTCTGTCATCAAATCTTGCTCCAATTGCTAAAACAAAATCTGCGCCATCATTGTAATTGCTCAATGGAGAACCATTGATAGCAAAATTTGAATAAGCTGTTCCATGCATACCGAGCATCCCTAAACTATGTCTGTGTGTACCTGGAAAACCTCCTAAGCCCATAACAGTAGTTGTTACTGGTATCCCTGTTAATTCAGATAATTCTAAAAGTTCTTTGTATGCACCCGAAGATATTATACCACCACCTGCATATATTATGGGTTTTAGAGATCTCTTAAGCTCATTTAGAACTTTAGGAATTTTATTTTCTAGATAAGGTGAGGGATCAATTTTGGAAGTGTTGTTGTTTGCTACTCTTTGATATACCATAGTTTTTTGAGTTGTATCTTTTGTTATGTCAATATGAACGGGTCCTGGTCTTCCGTGTTTTGCAAGATAAAATGCTTCTACAACTACATCTGCCAGCTTATCTAAATCTTTAACTAAATAACTTCTTTTAGTTGTTGGAGAAGACATTTCAGTAACAGGTGCTTCTTGAAATGCACCTTTTCCTAACATATGACTAGGAACTTGTCCAGTAATAAGAAGTATGGGAATTGAATCCAGCATAGCGTCTGTTAGTGGTGTAAAAGCATTTGTTGCACCTGGGCCAGAGGTTGTCAAAACTACTCCAACTTTACCTGTTGATCTTGCATAACCTTGTGCTGCAAACCCAGCACCATCTTCTTTTGCTGTGTCTATTAATCTTATACCATACCTCTCTCCTATTCTTCCCCAAGCATCAAATATTTCCAGAGATGCTCCACCTGTAACACCGAAAATGGTGTCTATACTTAGTTCGCTTAAATTTCTAATTAAAGTATCTGCACCCTTCATTTGTTCTTCTAATGCCATTCTTACTTCTCCCTAAACTCTTCCATTTTATCTTCAAAATTCATTGTGTCAAAAACCTTTGGTTTTTGAGCATGCTCAAAAATCGCTTGATTACTTCCAGCTAATACTAAGAGATTATACGTTGCGATTTTTGACATTTCAAAGTTTAATTTCATTTTTGACCTCAATTTGTTTTTTATTTATAGCAACACCTCAAGCTCTTTTTTGATGTAAAGGCAGAAACGATTTAGCCTTTACATAATAATGATAATAATTACTAATAGAATTGAGATGGTTGAAATTGAAAATAAGTTTGTTGGATTTGTTTTTTGATTTTTTTGGTTCATTTTTAAGTATGTCTTTTTGTTCCTAAATGTATTTGCCTAACATCGTCAGGAAGTCTATACCATCTATTGGGTTGAATTCTTCTTTCACCTCTATCTAATGTTGAATAACCATTTCTTTCTGCAATTTCTGGAGAACCTTGATTAAAAATAACATTATACCTATCTCCACCTTCTACTGGTTTAACATATTCCAATAAAAAGTATCTGGCACCAGTAGATACAGCAGGTACAGCAATATCAACTTGTTGACCATTTGAAACTATCGGAACAGTTGCTAAATGTATCCACTTTAAAGCATCTTTTCTATTAACACTTTTTTCCAATTCACCAGCATTTTGAGGTTTTAATTGTATATCCATATTTTTAATCACCTTTAATCTTTATAGAAATTTAAAAAACAATCAAAGGTGGCTTTATTCCACCAGGATAATTAGCACTAGCAAAATCACAGAAATTACTAAACTTAATTTATTGCTATGTGCCATTTTAGTATATGAATAAAGTAGCAGTATATAAACATTTCGGTTAGAATTTTGTTGTTACTATATAAAAGTAAAGAATAGAAAGATTTAAAAAGAGTGGAGATTAATCTCTTTCAGAATAAAAATGGGAACTTTAGACAAGAGATTTAAACCGCAAGAAAAAAGTGAGATAAGTCATTTAGTTAAAATTTTAGAGAATGACCCTCAAAATGTTGAAATACTAAAGCAATTAGCTGAAGTATTTGAAAGACAGCGTGATTACCAAGCTGCTATTAATCAATACCGTAGATTAATAGAAATCGATCCTACTAACAAGGGCAGATACGAAGTAAGGATAAGACTTAATGAGGATTTCTTGATTAAGGGTGCTGAACAATTAGAAAGGTTATAGTAATATATCAAAACTCCTTCAGAAACTTAACTAGTTCATTTGCCTTCTCAAAATCCATAAACTCTTTCTTTGTCATTGAAGGAATATTCTTTGGCTTTTTCTTCTGGAAAATAACTAAGTTGTCTGCATCTACCAATTTAGACAATGATTGCATCTGTGGATTAACTTTATCGCTTACTTCTGTCAAAATCAACTCTTCATTTTTTCTTGCAATAATATCAAAAGGAGTTTTCTTTGTTTCAGTTGCATTAAAGCCAAGCTCAACATATTTTCTTGAAACCTCTGTTTCGAATTTGTTCTCTAGCTCACGCTTTAAAAAAACATCAATCTCGTTAAAGACCTGATGCCCGAACAAATCATACAGCTTCATTGCCCTGTTTATTGTTACTTCAGAATTTTCATTTTCATATTTCATTATCATCCTGCTTGTAACCCCTACCTTTTTTGACAAAGCATTTAAAGAATAGCCAAATTCTTCTCTTTTCTCTCTTAATTTTTGGCCAACAACAGAGGCTGTTAAGCCTGCTTTGCTTCTTTTAATGAAAGGAAATCTGTTATTGACGCAATTCAAAAATGTGTTAAAATTCAATGTGTAAATGTCAAATCTTGAATAAACAATATTATCTTCAAGCTTATTTCCAGCTTTATCTGCTATTATCAATGGTGATGCATTGACATAGGATGCAACAGCAATCATCTCTTCTGTGTATTGCCTGCTTATCGAATTTGCATCTTCAAGAATTTTAATAAGCAGAATTTGTCCATTTTTTCTTGCAAGTTTATCAAAACATGTTCTTGTCAGATTTTTTATAGTGAATCCTCTCTTCAATAGAAAAATGCTTACTCTGTCAAGTAACGTCTGCTTCATATTACAAAATGAAAAAATGATTGTTTAAAAATGTTTTTATAATGTAAAGTAAACTTGTAAAGTATACACCCAATAACAATAATGGCAGGCAAACACGGGTTTTGTGTGGAATGCGAGTGAGCTCGTTGCGAACTCGCTCACAAGTCACTCAAAACCCGTGTTTGAACCCATTGGAATTTTTATGAAAAATAAAGGTGTATACTTAATGACTTGACTTAACATATAACAAAATATAAATATTAATTGTTAAATTAGTTATTTATGAGAATAACAATATCTGGAAAAGCGGGCTCTGGAAAAAGCACTGTTGCTAAGTTATTGTCTAAAAAGCTCAAACTTAAACACTATTCTATAGGCGACTTGATGAGGGTAATGGCAATTGAAAAAGGAATTACACTTCTGGAGCTTAATAGATTAGCTGAAAAAGACAAAAGCATAGATTTTGAGCTTGATAATAAATTAAAAGAATTGGGCAAAACAAAAGACAACTTTGTTGTTGATGGCAGACTAACAGCTTTTTTTATTCCAAATGCTGAGGTAAGGATTTTTCTTAAAACTGATGATAAGGTAAGAGCTGAAAGAATTATGAATGATAAAAGACAGCAAGAAAAAAGCAAAAGCCTGAAAGATGCAATAAGCAACATCAAAAAAAGGGAAGAAAGCGAAACAAAAAGATACAAAAAATACTATGGAGTAAATTATACTGACAAGAAATTGTATAATTTCATAATTGATACAACAAAACTAACTCCAACTCAGGTTGTTGAGAAGATAATAAAGTTTGTGAAATCAAAGCAGAAATCTTTATAAACCATCTTCTTGTTCCAAAATTAATTTCTATGGCGATTATAAAAAAGCACGATTTTGTGGAAATAGAATATACTGGTAGAATTAAAGAAGATAGTACTATGTTTGATACAACCGAAGAAAAAGTTGCAAAGGAAAACAATGTTTATGATAAAAATGCAGATTATAGCCCAGTTATTGTTTGTATAGGAGAAAATAATTTGTTAAAATATCTTGAAGAACAATTGATTGGCAAAGAAACTGGAAACGAATACACATTTGAAATAAGCTCAGAAAATGCTTTTGGCAGAAAAGATGCAAAGTTGATACAATTAATTCCAACAAGCAAGTTTAGGCAACAGAACATACAGCCAGTTCCAGGCTTGCAGTTAAACATTGATGGTGTTTTTGGTGTTGTTAAAACAGTTAGTGGTGGCAGATGCTTAGTTGACTTTAATCATCCACTCGCTGGTAAGGATTTAGTTTATAACGTTAAAATAAATAGAGTTGTTGATGATAATAAAGAGAAATTGAATTCTCTATTAAAAATGCACCTTAATATTAAAGATTCAGAAATTGAATTTAATGAAGAAGCTGTTAATATAAAATTAAAACAAAGCATACCTAAAAAAGCGCAAGAAGAATTCAAAAAGATTGTTGAAAGAACTGTGCCATATATAAAAATGGTAGATTTTACTATTCCTGAAGAGAATGAATAAATAAATTTAAATAGTAGTTATAACCATTTTTGAATAGCAAAACAAAAATAAAAGGGTGAGCTTATTGGCAACTATAATTGAGCAGGCAATGGAAGCTGAATTAGAGAATCCAAAGCTGCTTTCTTTAGATAAAAGACAGTTCCAGCCTGATAAAAGCGTTCAAGACATAGATGCAGAGCTTGAGCAATTATTGGCAAAGCA
>CAZUSQ010000046.1:0-7125 GCA_964622655.1 uncultured Methanosarcinales archaeon | reverse complement strand
AATCTAATTCATCCAAGAAAGTTATAGAAGAGCTAAGAGAATCTCCATTGAAAATAAAGCAGAAACTAGTAAAATTATCCCAAGATAGATTAGGAATTTATTTCAATAGCCATATTGTCAGAAGCTTGGGGTTGAAAAAAGGCGAAGATATTTACATCTCTGTTCCTGATAAAAAGCATATTCTGATAGAGTTGAAGGGTTTAAATAAAAATATGTAGAGGAGTTGAAGAGGTTGCAGGGGGTAACATTCAGCTTTCCAAATACTTCTTTTTAACATACATTATAAATGGCTTTTCATCATTTTCTATCTGGTATTTATCTAATACATTATAGTAGTTTTCCAAGTCCTCTATTGGTATGTTTATAGGAGGATATCCTTTCTTCCATAAAATCCAATTCATAATAAGTCTTGACAATCTGCTGTTGCCGTCTACAAACAACTGCAACGAAATAAGCTTTAAATGTATTAATGCAGCAAGCTCTAATGGATGCAGTTTTTTGTTTTCTGACTTGTACCATTTAAAGAAATTATCCAACTCTTTCCTTAGCTCATGCCATTTTGGAGGCACATAAGGAGTTGCAGCCAGCTTCACATCTCTTTTAAGCTCATATCTTAGCTTCCCAGCTATAGAATCATCAACTCCCAAAAACAAGATTAAATGAAGCTTTTTTATGAAACTTATATCAAGCTTGCCTTTGTATTTTGTTATTGCCAATATGCCTTTTTCATGGTTTTCAAGCTCCTTGACAGTTCTCAGACTCTTTATATCCTTTGGCACAATACCCTCTTTTAGAATTAAGAAAGTCTGCCTTAATGTTACAGCAACCCCAGCCAATTTGCTGCTGTCGTAAGTAAATCTTATTATGAATTCTTTCAAACGTTTTTCTTTTTCTAAAGCGCTTAGTCTTTTAATCTCTCTTTTGTATTCTGACTTTTTATTTTCTATTTCCTCAATGTCTTTTGATGATAAGTATTTGTATCTTTGGCTATGCAATTGTCTTAGAAATTCAACTTTTAGCTGCTCTAGCCTTGCTTTTGAGGGAAGGATCTTGCCTATGTACTTTATTCTGTGAGTAAGCTTTTTGCCTTTTCTTATAGTGTGGACTAGCTTGAAATACGCTTTTCCCTTTACTTTGAATCTTTCAACATATACCATAAAATATGGTTATTGGCTACACTATTTAAAGGTTGTGGTTATAGGCTACAAATAAAGCATGCTTAACAATTATCAGAAAGTTTGTCAAACGTACAGAGCGAGTGTTAGGCGACCGATAGGCGAGTGAGCATAGCGAACATCGAGTTTTTGAGCCACCAAATGCGTTACTCCGTAGTTTTTGAATTCTTTTTATTTATTCAATATAATCACTTTAAAACCTTGAATACTTTACGTCCCTTTTTAAGATTTTTAAGAATTTGACTATTTTTCATCAAGTTTAAACCTTCTTTTAATGAAGTGGATGAAATCACAAATTTCGAATTATTTTCAATTACAGATATTTTAGCATCTTCCAATTTTTGAATATTTTTCGTATCGCAGGTTATTTTTTGTTTGAGGTTTCTGCCCTTAGGTAATTGACACGTTATAGGATTATTTTCTGTATATATTGACAGACTTAAATCTTGGTTGATATTCCCTTGTGCATAAAAATTACCAGTTAATCTGTCGCCGTCTGTGCCTATCAGAATACAATAACTTTTATTTTGGAATTCAGAAGGACAAAAAGCACCCTTATCCTCAATAATTGTTTCTAAGACGTTATCGGCTATAAAATAAACAGCAATATCTCCTATTGTTACCGTAAATGCACCAGCTGTAAATAACTCTGTTGCCCCCATTCTAGTTATGATAGGACCGATGTAAGGAATAGCAGCACATCCACTAACAAAGAATACAAAACATAACAAAATATAAGATAAATATATTCTTTTCATATGTGATATCTCTGATTTTCTTTTTAGCTAGTAGGGGAAAAGGTGTTCGACATTAATATTCTATAGCCAATTTCATTAAAATTCCTTTTGAATCGATTTTTTCTTGGCTTCTTACAACAGCTTCTTCTACAAAAAATTTAGTTGCAAATTTTAAAGCATCTTTTGTTATTTCGATATATTCATCATTTTTGGATGAAAAATAACTTAACAATGACATTGCACATGCTAGTTGCAACGCCCTTCTTTCTAATCTAGAACTAAAAGGGATTAGCTTAAATTTTTCTTGTATTTCTTCAACAATTAAATCTCTTGCTGTTTCTATTTCTTTATAGAGTTCCTCTGTAAGTAAAACATTTTTTTGTGGAAATTTATCCTTAAGTAATTCGTGCCTTGTTAATATCCCATATACTAAAGTTACATGGTCTCTAATTTTTGAAGCATAATCCATCTTTATTTTTCCAAGTGCTAATTTTTTTTGACTTTGAACAATCGCATTAAATCTATCTTTAGTCATTTTATGCAAACTGCAAAGCATCCTATCCTCTATGGCGTTAAAATTTGGGTCGGAAACAGTTACCTTATAACCTTGGTCTAATGTTTTTGTGTTGTAGTTTGTTGCGAAAAAAGAATTAAAATTATATGGACCAACAGTTCCACCCATTTTTTCATATCTTATTTCCCTTTGTTCCATGGCCAATTTTAAAGGCTCAACCATACCTTTATACTTAAACCAGTCATTGAACTCGGGAACAATAAAATTAAATCTTCTATTCTGATACGCCTCTCCTATGCATATAAATCTTACAGGTGTTATCCCACCACAGTACCTGTTCCTTCCCGGCAAACCATGAGCTAAGACACCTTTTCTCTTATCACCTCTGATCATATCATCAACAGCAAAAGTTTTTCCAGTGCCAGGAGCTCCAAAAAATGCCAAATTGAAGCCAGTAGTCATTGCAATTGTGCCCTCTGGATTAAAGACAGTCGTATCAGCTAAAGAATATTGGTGTGTTATCCCCAAAACGCTATCAAAATAAAGAACTGGGCCAAACATTTTTTTGATATATTCGGCTATAAAGTTGACTGTAAGAGATTCACCAAATTTTATAGTTTCTTCAAGTCTTTCTTCTACTAGCTCTTTAAGATATGACTCGTATTCGTCATCCATCTTTTTAATTTCTTCCAACTCTTCTATTGCAGCATCTGTGCTTACTGGAATGGGAGCTTTTGTTTTGATATACTCAGAATTTAATATTTCCTTTACTAATGGGATAGTTTCTTCATAAAGAGAATAAGCGATCGCTCCGCCCTTGTCTACTTTTTCTATTATATTATAACCTGTTATTTTATCTAAAGGGTTCCTTACTTTTGGAAATCTAGCTTTTAATACAGTGAAATCTACTGGCAATTCTCCTGTATTAGATTTTGCTATAAAAAATTCAAGAAGTTCTTTTACCATTACACCTTGGTCACTGTATATACACTCAATAATATTTTTTTTGAATTTATTCCATGAACTATCTATTGTGAGGTTTCCATTCATGACTGTATAATATCTCCCATAAAAATTTTTATTTATATTCTTTCCACTTTTTTCAAAAATCTTTTTAGCACCTTCAAAAATTTCAATTAAGTCTTCTTCTGTTTTTATTTTGGAAACTATCAATTTAGTTTGACCAATATCATAACCAAAGAATTTTTTAAAAATTAATTCAATTTCTCTTATTTTTTCATTATCAATTGTCATCTAAACCACTTCTTTAGATTTGTCCTCTATGTTTATCCCTTTTTTATTTTTAATATCTGAAAATAGCAAATATTTTATTTTTTTGTGTAGTTTGTCTTTTCTATTCGCTAAAGAACCAATCTTATTCACAGCTTCTTTTTCTCTGTTATCTGGAATAACTATATAAGCAGGAATATTTTGATTTGGTGTAGCAGCAAATAAATTTCTAAACCTATTAATTCCGCTGTCTATTGTAGTGCTTTTTTCAATTTCAAAAGCAGCAACTATTGTATCTCCTTTCAACCATAGTAAATCAATTTCCCTAATTATATCAAATGCTTGTCTATTTAGGCCATACTGAACATTGTTACCCATTGGAATACTCATTTTTCTGAACTCGACATATTTTCTTTGTTCAGTTTGACCAATATGTGAACTATAACCTTCATCTTCTCCTAAAGCTGCCAATTGCTTTATCATTAAGTCATGCAATGATTGCTCAGTCTCTAAGTCCTCTCCTGTTAATGTTTTTTGAGCAATTTTTGGCTTTTCTCTTTTTTCAATAAATTTTAAAATCTGTTGTTGCACTTGCGAGCCAACTTCTTTAAGTTGCCAGTTTCTGTCATCTTTCTTTTCTGCAATTCTATTCAATACTCTAGAAATTTCCTCATATTCTGCTGCATTTCCATTCACAAGGTTGCTAAAAACAGCATTCAGAATTTCATCCATCGTGGCTTGTTTCTTATCATACAATAATGATCTTATTAAAAAGTCTATCCTTGCTCTTACCTCAACGTATTCTATTGGTTTTAATTTTCCTTCATCATCGATGTTTTCCTTAAAATACCATTTACCATTCTTTTCAACAAAATCTTTTTTTAAGAATGGAGTGATATCTTTCTCTCCAAATCTATGAAGCAAGCCATTATTCAAAAGGAAAGGAACCAACCTCATATAAATTGTTGATAATTTAGCCCCTCCATGATATTCTATAGTCTCACCAGCAATTTTTCTGACTTTATTCCCAATTTCAACCTCTTCAATCATTTTTATTTCTGGTTTCTTTTCAGCTTTCTTGAAGGATAAAACAAAATCACCCAGCATAGCTCCTGCAGCCCGACCATGAATCATTCCTCCTGTAAAATATGCCTGTATAGGTGGTTGATATATCATGCCTTCATCTTCGTCTAATATAAATCCTGCATCATGTGCTGCCAAATGTAGTGCATTCCAAACTGTAAAATCCCTATTATGGAATGTCATAACCATCCATCTACCAGACTTTAGAACACGATAACATTCCTTAAAGATTTGATACATTAAATCTCTGTACTCTTTTATACCTTTATTTTGGTTTTTATTAACAATTGCTTCTTCTTTAGAATCAACACCATCTTTTAGCTTGAATATATCTTTTAACCATACTATCCACAGCGTACTTAAATCTATGTAATTCACATTTCCACCATATGGCGGATCAGTTATGATGATATCTATAGATTTGTTTGGAAGAGATAAATCTTTTGAAGATTTGGTTATTATGTATGCAGTATCAGTTTTATTTAAGTGATTAAAATCTGAAGAAATTTTGCAAAAACCATCTATTTCTTTTTTAGAATATTCTTTTCCACGAATAATTGCATTTTTTCTTTTAATAAAAGATACCCAAACATTATTTTCACATGGTTGATTTGGAGGCCAGAATGCATGAACTGTTATTTCTCTACCTTGCCCCTGAACAACTCGGCTTATTTTTGTTGAATAATCAACAGTTGAAGTAAAACAAAGCTTCAATAATTCTAGAATTTCTTTATTTTTTATTTTATTTATCTCTTTAAATAATATTGCAAGTGCTAAAATATTTCTTTTTGTGAATAATTTATAATAAAAATCAATACCTTTTCTTAATAATCTATTCTTTTCTGGTTTCCAATTAGCTAAAAGAATTTCGATTTTATCTTTTGGGTACCATAATTTTTTTGATTTTACAATTAGGTCAAAATTCTTTTCTATGTCTTCTAATTTCTTAAAATCTATTTCTTCACAAATAGATTCTACAGTATAACCACAATTACATTTTATTTTTTTTCTAAATGGTAATTCATCTTTTACTTTCGCTGATGAAACTTTAAAAGTAGCCTTACAATTGTGGCATTTATATTTTCCTGCACCCTTTTTTTCGACTTCATTTATACTGATTAGTTTTCTACAATTAGGACATTGATAAACATAACTCCATTCAAACCACTCGGCAGGCGTTTCTTTCTTGCATTTCGGGCATTTCGTCTTATACAGATCTAAAATCTCGTCCTTAACATTCTTTTCAATCTCCTTAAACACCTTCTCCAAATCATTTAAATCAACATCCAAAACTTCCATTCTTGTAATAAACGTCGCCATTGGATTCAAGTCAACACCAATAATTTTCCTCCTTAATCTTAAAGCTTCAACAACCGTAACACCGCCACCACAGAAAGGATCAAGAATTAAGCTTCCAGGATTGGAATAATTCCTAATTAATTCATTGAAAACAGAATAAGGTCTTCTTGCGAAGTACCTATGCATCTTATAAATAGGAGTATGAGGTTTAGCAAGAGTTCCATGGTCAATAGGCTTTAAGTTATCTAGATCTTTAAGCCCTTCCTCTTTTATTTGCTTATTTATAAAATCTTCAGTAGTTTTAGGCTCATCATTGTTTAGGTTCATTATTTTCACCAACTTTTTTTAACACTTTCTCCATAAAAAATTCTACTTGTTTTGATAAGATTATACCCCTCTTATCACAATAGGCTTTGTATTTATTATAAACGTCTTCCTCAATGCTTAATGCAATAGTTTTCTTTACCACTAATATCACCCCTTATATAAGTATATATGAACTTATATATAAATATTACGTGAGCATGTCCAGTGGTGGTTTTTGCTTTAGATAGCATCAAAAAACGAAAAGTTTATATACTTATATTCTCTAATATAGTAATATAATGTATTTATAGGATGGATATAGAACCTTTTTTAGCGGATACATGGGAACAAGGAAATAGTATAATATTGACTATTCCAAGCCATATTGTAAAGATGTATGATATTAAATCTAAAGAAACTTGTCAAGTATTTTTAAGAAAAAAAAGTAAAGAAGAACTAAGAAAAGAGAAAAGTTTGAATAGATTAAGAATGATCTATAGCGATCGTCATGGGGTTGCGAGGATATTACAAGATAAAAAAGTAATTGCAGAAATTTCCACTATATTTTTTCAATTAAGGCAAGGTGTTTTTCATAATTTTGAGGAATTGAAAACTCTGCCATATGATAGATTTCATGGAGAAATTTTTGAAGGTCGACTATTGTTCTCTGAATTAGCTAGACTTTCTGATGGAAGAATAGGGTATGATAGAAGATATTTAACTAGTGATTGTGTATTAGAAATAAAAGAAGGTCAAAAAAACTTAAAAATTAATCAAATTG
>CAZUSQ010000045.1:0-7165 GCA_964622655.1 uncultured Methanosarcinales archaeon | reverse complement strand
CAGCAAAACAATTAATCAAAAATGCTGAAAAGATTTTGGAAAAAACTGTAGAGAAATTCGAAGAAGAGGAAGAAGAGCATGAAATGGAAGAAGAACGAGAAATTGAAGTTGAAATAAAAGATGGAGAAGCAAAGATAAAAGTAGAAATTGGAGATGAAAAGTTAAAGTTTAAATTAGAAACTACAGACAAAAACGTTATTTTACAAGAAATTGCAGCAAGAACTGGGTTAAGTGTTGAGGAAGTAACTAAATTAGCAGAATTTGAGGAAGAAGGAGATAAAGAGATTGATGTTGTAAAGTTTTTATGCAAACCATCAGAAGAAACTGGCTTTAAGGATAGAAAAATATATATTTCCTCAAATTCAGAGTATTATGAATTAGTTTCCGTGTACACTATTGAAGCAATTGATGAATCAACAGGTAAAATACAAAAAGCTAGGTTACCAGTACTAGATGCCCCAATAAAGTATTATGATAAAAATGGAAAATATGTTAGTTCATGCGGTGGCATGTTATCATCAAAAGATGCGTTTTGTACAGAGATTTTACCTAAATTAAGTTTTGATGAAAAAGATTTATGTTTGGAATTAACAGAAGAAAAAGAAAGAGAAAAAATAGAAGAATCTAAAGAAGAAAATAAAACATCTACTATTAAATTAATAGGTTGGTTTAATATAATATATGGCGATCCGTCTGGAGACCAGAAATTTTTTTTGACAGATGATAAGGGAACAGTAACAGAAATTAAAATTACTTCAAATACCAAATATGTTAGTGTGAACAGTATCATAGATTTCAGTCGCCAAAAAGTAAAGATAACAGGTAATTACGACACCAAAACAAAGATAGTTGAAGCTGTTTCAATTGAAAAAAGTGAAACTAAAGAAGAAAAAGAATCAAAAGATAAAAAGTCCATAATCATCAAAAGTGAAGAAGTCTCTTTAAAGTGCGATTCAGACGAAGATTGTCAATTAATAAATAAAGACATTAATTACAGGTCCTGTTGGCCAAGTGCATGCGAAGCAATCGATTATTCTTCAAACAGCTATGTTGCTGTAAACAAAAATTCATTTGAAGAATTCAAGAAATCTGAATCCCAATTCAGACCTGCTGAATGTGGGCCTGCTCCTGGATGTCCAGTAAAACTAATTAATGATAATTTTGTAGCTAAATGTGTAAATAAAGTTTGCGCAAAAGTTACTAAATAATTATGACTCACGAACATCTTGTTAAATGGGGAAAAATAACAAATTAGGAGTTTGCGCATGGATGAAGAAATAAAATATAAAAATAATCTTATTTTTCTTGGTATTGTATTAATTATTAGTATTATAATGGTAGTTATCACCACACCCAATATTGATGGGTATGCCATCAGAAATAAGAAGTCCAGTACATCATCTATAACTTTCCTTGATATAATATTGAAGCCTGTTGTATATGGAAATGCAAATGAAGATTTAACACAGACATTCCCAATAGGACAGATGTTTGATTTGGATGTGCTCTTCTATGACGACCAAGATATAGGGATAAGAAATATTCAGTTAAATGTTCAATTAAATCGTAAAATTCTTGCAAGAATAAATCTACCATGTGAAACACAGGGTGATATGATATTATGTGGTGATAGAACGTGGAATGCAGTAAAAGTACCAACTGGAACTAATGTATATACAACTAAAGTAACAGGTAAAGATAAATTAGGCAATTTTATTTCAAATACAAAAGAATTTACTCTTACATTTAAATCTGTTAATACAGGTTTGTGTAAGGAATTAATACCAAAGTATAACAAGCAAACTCCAAGTAAAATAAACATGGTTTTTCTAGGTTTTGGGTATGATAATATAGAAGCTTTAAAATTGATTGCAAATTCTATGCTTGATTTAGATGCAAATAATTATGGATTATTTTCTGTTGAGCCATTTAAGAAGAACAAAAACAAATTCAATTTTTGGTATATTAGCACATTACTTCCACTTCCAGCAGAATGTGTTTCAACTAATGCAAATTGTAATATTTTGAATCTTTCCATAGCTGAGAACTGTCCTTATGGCAATAAATATATAGTAGGTTTAGGCGATGGTATATTTCAAAGCAACAGTGGAGATAGATCTGTTGCAATCTCTGTACCAGTTTCCCAAGATTTACCGTTAGATGATGAAAGTACGATAGGAAAAATATTTGTTCACGAATTCGGTGGTCACGCATTTGGTGAATTGGGTGATGAGTATGTTGTATATCCAGATGAACAATACGAATTTGAGTCAGACACTTCAATATTTGCAGACCATAAAAATTGTTATGCTGGTCCACAACATACTATGGAGGAATGTTTTCAAAATGCACCATGGAAAGACTATATTGGCAATGGTTGTGGAAAAAACAGAGTTATTGATTGCAAAGAAGGCGATAGAAACTATAATTTAGAAATTGGTTGTTTTGAAGGATGCAATAAAGTAGGGCTTGGTATATTTAGACCCACAATTAATTCGATAATGAATCAATTTGATACACTTCCTTATTCATTTGGAGTCTGGAATGAGAAATTAATTAGAGATGAATTTTTAGTCAATCAACAAAATGGCTGAAATATAATTGTCAGGTTAATTATCAAATAATTTAGTTTCAATTTTTTAGAAGCACCTTTTAAGAATTAGTAAATTTTACAACCACAAGTTATTATTTCATATTCAATATTAATTCCTTCTAATTCACCGCCCATTTCAGAACATTTTTGTCGACATCTATTAACAGAATCTGTATCTTTACAAATTTTTTGTTGAGTTATGTCAAATTCACCTTTATAATTCTTGGCAATATCCTCTTCTACTACAAATCCTCTAGCTTCCCACTCTTCATTGGATCCCAGTCCAAGATTTTCACATTCTATGGCCACATCTTTATAGCTCCCATTAACTACTGGAACCTTGCCTTTAACTCCAGATACTGATTCATCTCCCGTTGTACTTGTATCCTGCACTTCTTCAGTACATCCACTAAGAACTAAGACAAAAATTATAAAAGTTGATATAATCCACTTCATGGTATTATCTTTAATATAACTAATATATAAAAATATTTATTTGGTGCTTCGAAAAAACTTTTTGGACGAAATCCATCAGAACTTCGTAACTGATGGAGAAACTAACATGCGCGCATACGTTAGATGAAATTAGAAGAGTTGTGCATATTAATTTTTTGAAGATTAAACTTTATGACTCACGAACATCTTATCAAATGGGGCAAAGATGCTTTTGGAAAAGGCTTGTCATTAGTTCATATTGAAAACTATCTTCTAAAAAGAGGTATGAAACAGCATGAAGCACTAAAAGCCCTTCATGATATAACCGCTTTTGAGCATAAAATACATCAAGAAGCAGAAAAGATAAGAAAGGAGTTGATTAGTATTTTGATATTGCTTTTTTTGATTATTTCTGGTGTTATAGTTCTTTATTTTGCTGGCGTTATAAAGATGAAATAGAATAGCGAAAATTTTTAATAATAATTTCTTCTTCTTTGTTTTATGATAGATTTTACCAAGCTAAAAGAGGAGCAACTTAAACTAGCTAAAAAAGTAATTACTAAAGATTCTTTTGAAAAGCTTGAACTGATAGGTGGAGTTGATTGTTCATATAACCAAGATGATATAATAGCAGCTATTGTTGTTTGTGATTATAAAACAATGGAAGTGAAAGAAAAGGTATTTGCTGTTTTAAAGGCAAAAGTTCCTTACATGCGAGGTTTTCTTGCTTACAGGGAAGGTCCAGCAATCTCTGAGGCTTATGCAAAGCTTCAAAATAAGCCAGATGCAATGATTTTTGATGGCAACGGCATATTACATCCTTGCAGATGTGGCTTAGCATCCCATATTGGTATTTTGCTTGACTTAGTTTCTATCGGAATTGCAAAGCAACTTCTTTTAGGGGAAGTGAAAGGTAACATTGTTTATGTTGACAAGGAAGCAAGAGCAGAACTTGTTGCTACAAGAGAGCATTCAAAGCCAATCTATATAAGCCCTGGACATAAAATAAGCTTAAAGACAAGTGTTGAAATTGTAAAGAATTGCTTAAGATTTCCGCATAAACTGCCAGAGCCATTGCATTTAGCTCATCACTATGCAAATGAGATAAGAGAGAAAATTGCAAAAGGGGAGATAAAGGTCGAGGCTAAAGGGTAATTCTAATGTATGGCGAGGTTTCGCGATATGGTAGGAAAGCGAAACCGAGCACTAGATTTTGCCGAAGGCAGATTGAAATTTAAATAAACTTTTATAAACATTTTAAACAAACTCGTTCTCAAAGGGCCCATAGTCTAGTGGCTCAACCGCAAAATCGGTTGACGCTTTGCGAGGCATAAAGCCTCGTGTGCTCACTGCGTTCGCATAAGCGTCGAGAGCTAGAAGCTAGGACACGACCTTCACAGGGTTGAGGCAAGGGTTCAATTCCCTTTGGGCCCATTATTTCTCGTGTTTAATTTTAAGAAATAGCTGGTATAAAACTATAACACCAAAAATGCTGTTCATTATTATGATTGGTTTTGCAGAAATTAGTACACCATAAGCCAACCAAAATCCAGTGCCAATAAGCGTAGCAATAATCATCCAAATTGACAAATCCTTAACGCTTCTGGTTTTATAGGACTTAACTACTTGGGGGATAAAGCTTACCATAATAAAAATTCCGCCAAGATAACCAATAATATCTTCAATCATATTTACCCAGAAATGCCCAAGGCAATCTTAGCTTCTTCTGACATTTTATCAGGACCCCATGGTGGATTAAATGTCAGCTCGATCTCAACTTCACCAACCCCATCAATAGCAGAAACTTGCCTTCTAACATCGTCCATCAAAGCAGGACCATAAGGACACATCGGGCTTGTAAAAGTCATCAGTATCTTTACCTTATTTCCTTCAATTTCAACATTATAAACTAATCCAAGACTCCAAATGTCATATTGTATTTCAGGGTCATAAACCTTCTTCAAAACTTCTATTATTTGTTCTTTTTCTACCATATTCATAGCAAACTTTTTATGCTGTCAAAAACCACAACTTCTATAATAGTGCTTATTGCTTATCACAAAATATCTTAGTGGTTTTTGAGCATGCTCGGAAATATACTCTTTGGTATATTTCCGACATATAAAAATGTTTTTATTAAGGATGGGAGTTAAAAAGATAAGTATTTTATTTATTATTTTATTATTATTTACTATTAGTTGTGAAAATGAATCAGAACAAATGAAAACAAACCAAAACATAACAATTGCTTTTACTGGAGATGTAATGTTAGGCAGATTAGTAAATGATTATGTTATTCTTGGCAATAAACAATCAACTTATGTATGGGGTGACATGCTCGACTTGTTAAAAAAAGCTGATTTAACAATTATTAATTTGGAAAATGCAATTGCAAAAAAAGGTAAGGAATGGAGCAAAACGCCAAAAGTATTTTTTTACAGAGCAGATCCAAAAGCAATTGATGTTTTGAAAGCTGCTGATATCGACTATGTTACACTAGCAAATAACCATGTTTTAGATTATGAGGAAGAGGCTTTTATTGAAACATTGCAACATTTGGAAATGAACAAAATTCCTTATGCAGGAGCTGGAAGGAATATAAGTGAAGCAGAAAAGCCAGCTTTTCTTACAGCAAAAGGAATTAAAATTGCAATAATAGCATTTACTGATAATATGCCAGAATGGGCAGCAACTAAAACAGAACCTGGAGTTAATTTTATTGAGCTCTCAATGGATGAAAAAAATTTTGGCAGATTAGAAAGAAGCATAAAGGAAGTAAAAAACAAGCCAGACATTTTAATCGTATCTGCTCATTGGGGTCCAAATATGAGACAAAAACCAACAAAAGCTTTTAAGGAGTTTGCGCATGCTGCTATTGATTCAGGAGCTGATATATTTCATGGACATTCTGCACACATCTTCCAAGGAATAGAAATTTATAAAGGAAAGCTTATAATGTATGACACAGGCGACTTTGTTGATGACTATGCAGTTGATGAAATGCTAAGAAATGATCAGACATTTTTGTTTTTAGTTACATTAAACAAAGAAAAGGTAGAAAAAATTGAGTTAATACCAGGATTAATAAGCTTAATGCAAGTAAATAAAGCAAAAGGCTTGGATTTTGAAGAAATAACAAACAAAATGATTAAGTTAAGCGAAGAAATGGGAACAAAAATAGTTAAGAAAAATGATAGGTTGGGGGTTGTACTAGAATGAACTGGCAACAACTCCAATATCTAAACCCAGAAAAAATAAAACAATTACAAAATAAATTATTAAGAAACTTTATAAGAAACCAGATTCCATACAATCCATTTTATCACAATTTATTTAAAAAAAATAAACTAAGCTTTTTTGACATTAAAACAACTGATGACTTGAAAAAATTGCCTTTCACAACAAAAGAATACATTGCACCAACTTCAAAGCAGCCAAAAAAATTTCTTGATTTCGTTTTGCAACCAAATAAACAATTAATAAGCCAATATTCAACATTAAACAAAAAAATAAAAATTATATTCTATAAAAGTCATTTATACTATGAATACAAGCCTGTTCATTTGCATTTTACAACTGGAAGAACTGCAAATGCAACCCCAATTCTTTATACAGCTTATGATTTGCAGAAACTAGAGGAAAGCGGAAAGCGAATGATGAATATACTAAACGTTTCTGATAACGAGATTGCTATCAATGCATTTCCTTATGCACCACACCTTGCTTTCTGGCAGACTTTCTATGCTGTTAAAGGAGTTAATCTACTTAGCTTAAACACTGGTGGTGGCAAGATTTTAGGCACCGATAAAATTATAAAAGCAATTGAAAGCATGAAAGCAACTTGCTTAGTCGGAATGCCAGGTTATTTGTACCATTTAATACGAACTGCTAAAGAGCAAAAGAGTAACTTCAGCAATCTAAGCTTAGTTATTTTTGGTGGGGAAAGAGTGCCTATTGGTTTAAGGGACAAAGTAAAAGAATTTCTAAAATCTATGGGTTCTAAAAATCCAAGAGTTTTGTCAACTTATGCCTTTACAGAAGGCAAATGCGCTTGGGTTGAATGCAAAGAAGAATCTGGCTATCATACTTACCCTGATTTTGAATTTATAGAGATAATTGACAAGAATGGTGAAATGG
>CAZUSQ010000044.1:2834-7660 GCA_964622655.1 uncultured Methanosarcinales archaeon | reverse complement strand
TAATGTCACTTACAAAGTGATAATCTATCACCTCTTTTTTCCCGGCAGGACAAAGTAAATTTTGTTCTGCTTGGGTTTATAGTCACTTTTTTCTTTTAATTTTCTTAATTTTTGTACCCTTTCTTTTTATTAAAGAAACAACAATAATTCCAACTAAAACGCCAAGCAAAAATATGCTTAATAAATCTCTGTCTATATTAATATCAAAACTTTTCTTTTTTTCTTCGCTTTCCTTAAAATAAATGTCAAGATTTCCAAGCTCCAAAGCGTATTCTGAATAAAGTAATGCAGAGAAAATATCACTATCTTTTAATGAATTTGCATACTCATAATAGCTATAGCCCAAAATTGGAAAGATGCCTTTTGCAGATTGTCTTGCAATATTATTTTTTACTATTTCAAGCTTTCTGTCAACGATATTATTATATTGTTCATTGTCAACTCCAAAAACACTTAATATTATGTCAACATCTGCCTTTGCCTTGCTTGCTATTGAAAGGCATAATTCGTAACTACCTTTTTCAAGCTCTGAATTTGCTCTATCAATATCTTTTTTTATACTATCTAATGTATTTGGAAAGTATAGCTCAACATATTGCTTTCTTTCATCAGCTTCACTTATCTTATTTTGGCAAGATTTTTTTAGAACATCTTTGTTTAAGTTGAATGTTTTTCCTTTTTTTCCAAGAAAAGTTGCCCATGAATAAGCTGAATTGATTCTTTCAGAGGCATAGGCAATTGTTCTTACAGCTCTCTCGGTTTTATTTGTTCTATTTAATATCTCAAGAGCTTGATTTGCTGAGTCTTCTGCTTCTGTAAGTCTCTCTTTCACAACAATATAAGCTTCTAAATCTGTAATTGTTTTTTTGTCTTTGTTTTCAACTTTAGTGCTAAAATCTGAAATTTCTTCCTTTAGTTTTTCTATCTCCCTTATCGAATCTTCTTTAGATAGGTTTTGTGCTAGCAACGACAAAGTAGAGTATTCAACATTTGCACCAAAGCAATAGCTTGCAGATGAATAGAAAGTTTGTTTTTCAAAGGCTTCTTTTCCTTTGCTTGTTAGATTTCGTGCATTTTCCTTTAATGCAGATACATTAATTGAGTAGTCTAGATTTCTCACTTCAGCTTTTAACTTATTGCTTCTATCACATAGCTCTTTTGCTAAAGACCTCATCGTGTTTATATATTCTTCACTTATGTCTATACTTTTGAACCTCTGTTTTATTTCCTTACCTGTGAATTCTTTGACAGCTTCATTTAATGTTGATACCTCAACAATTTCAATGCCCAACTCTTTTGAAAGATTTTTTAAATCGGTAACTGTATTGTTGAGTTTTGCTATTAGCTCTCCAGTTGGTATGAAAACCTTATTCAAGCCAGCCTTTTTAGCAGCTTCTACTTTTGCTTTTAAGCCTCCTACAGGCCCTATTAAGCCACCAGAATTTATTGTACCAGTTATTGCATAGTTTTCATTTAACTCAATATTTTCAAGCATCGCTACTGTAAGCACAGCAATTGACGAGCCAGCGCTTGGCCCAGCAATTATTGCAGAGTCTGCTGTTATTGTATAGAAAAAATCTATGTTATCACAATCCTTTTCAATAGCATCGCATGCAATTGCCTTTGCAAACCTTGTTGACATCTGAGTGTCAGTTCTTGTCAAAGGAAATGTTTCAAGAAAAACTCTTCCAGAGCCAGGCTTTATTTCAAGGTACAAGTCAGCTATTCCGCCTTCATAGCCAGTTTCTGTTTCTTTGACAGCCAATAGTTTCATATGCCCTTGCTTAGCAAGAACAGTTGGCATTAAAAGTAAATTCAATATTATCAATAAAAAAATAATTCTTTTCATATTTAAAGAAAACTAGGTCATATTTAAGAATTTTTGGTTTAATTTATTATCTACAAACAAAAAATATTTCTACTTCAATTTATTTAACTTTTCTTCAATCCTTTTTTTATCCTTTTGATAAGATTCTTCTGAAATAAGCCCAACCTTATGTGCAGCTTCTAAAGCTTCAAGCTCTTTTCTTAGCTTTTGTGATTTTTCTTCTTCTTTTAACTGCTTTACCTCTTCAACCTTTGCTTTTGGTAATTTCTTCTTTAGATAACCAAATTGATAAGCTGAAAATATTAAAATACCTAGCACTGTAATTATTGCTCCACCCAATAAAATATACCTATAATCTTTGATTTGTATTGGTAGCAATCTTATGGCCTTGGCTTCAACTTCAAATACATCAGAACTTGTTCCTACAGAATCTGCGTAAGTGACTTTTACTAATGCTACATAGTTGCCTGGTCTTAAATCGCTAGGCACTAATAATGCTCTGCTGATTTTCAGTTGTGTTTCAACAGCCAAAGTTTCATGCTCTGTAGCCAATTCATTTCCTTGAAAATCTTTTATTGCATATTCAACACCAACATCAACTCTTCCAAAGCCCCTAACATTAAATAAATTGACCTCTAACAGCAATTCTTCTCCTGGAAATATCTTTTTTGTCTCTGATAACACTTCAACATCAACATCAAATAATGGCTGAGCAGAATCAACTTCAACAACTGTATCAACCTCCTTTTCTACAGAAGGGCTTTTAAGCTTAATTTTTGCAGGATAGATGTCAGGTTTTTCATTTTCTAATACTTTAAAAACAAGCTCAATTGTTTTTTCTTCATTAGGCTGCAAAGTAGTTGATATTTCATTTAATTCTGGAGAAACCTTAAACTTTTCTATATCAGTTAAATATGCTTTTATGTCAAATATTGTTGTTCCTACATTTTTAATGCTTAACGTCTCTGTTTTTGTCTCCCCTTGTTTAAGTACAACCTTTAGAGTAGTTTTATCTATGCTGAAATCTGTAACTATAGGAACTGCTGGTGCACCACCTCCCCCTCCTCCCCCTCCTCCACCACCTCCTCCGCCACCGCCGCTTGGACCAGAGGGACCAGCTTCTCCTGGAGTCTCTTCTGACCCGAAAGATGTCCAATGGCTTACATTAAAAGTTAAAACTCCTCCAGAGTATGATACTATTTTGCATATTGTTTCTGGACATACAATATCATTATACAAAATTCTTGGATTAGAAAATGTTAATCCAACCAGTTGCAAAGTTGCAGATTTGTTTAAAGCAAAAAGTGCATTTGAATCAAGCTCAATTTTGTTGAATGAAATGTTTATATGCTCGTTTAAGTCAAAACCATGGCTTAAGTCTATTACTTCGCTAAAATTAATCTTGCCATAAGTTGATATCTCAACAACAAAATTAGTTATATTTCTGATGTCTACTGCAGACAAATTTGTTCCATTAAAGAATGTCCGGTAAATAACTGAAAATGCTTTATAATTACTGCTGCCAACAAAACCTAAACTATCTGTACAATTAATACTCGCATTATAAGGCGATGCAGTTAAATTATATATTTTAAAAGTTAAGATTGAGTCTTTTGCAACACTTGATTTGTTAGTCGAATTAACTTTATTGTTGATTATTAAGGAACAATTATTTACTGTACTTGCATCACTCACATTATAAAAAAATGTAATATTCCCATGCATGTGACCAGAATTGTTATCTGGATAGATTAAGTGAATTATAGGCCCAGAAGTATCTATTATCTGCAAACCAACACCAACACCAGTTTGGCCATGCACAATGCCAAATTGATAAATCACAGTTATTAAAGCCAACAACAGAAATATTAACCTTTTTTTCATAGCAATGACCTCATTATTCTTATTTAATTATTTTTCTATTTTTAAATTGAAATTGCATAATAATTATATTTTCATCGTTTTCTGGATTTATGTTTGATACTTTTCATAGCACGCTTTTTCTTAAAAATGTATAGCACAAATAATATAATAGCAGCATACACTAGATAGTTATAGTTTATATTAAATTTAGGATTTTTAATAACTTTTGATTTAAAATTTAAATACCCATGGTTTACATTAAGCTTATTAGGATTTTCAACAACTCTTAATTTAAAATTTTTGTTTATTTTCGTTAAGAAAGGTATTCCACCTCCAGAAGGAGCAGATAGTTGATGAACAGTATACCCAATGACAAACAAATCATTATTTTTATCATACTTAGGAGCAGTTATATTAAATTCAATTCTTGTAGAGGATTGTGGCAATAAAGTATATTCTTCTTTAAAGTCTATTGCTTTCATAAATTGATTATCATAATCCACTTTAACTTTTGACTCATACAAGTCAGGATTTTGCAGTCTAATGCTATAAATAGTTGAAGTGCCCTCTACCAACTCTATTGTGTTATCTTTTAAATAGTCCGAGGCAATAGCCAAAGCTTTAACATCTAAGCTTAATACTAAACTTAATAAAATTAAAATTATTGCTCTCATTTTACGATAGATCAACAACAGTTAAATTCCATGTGTTGTTGTAGATTTGTGATGATAAGCCACTAACTGGAACATCTACAAAAAATATTAAGGTTTGATTTCCTTTGGTTAAAAATCCAGTTGTGCCTCTATAAGGCACAGTATCACCAGATATGCCAGGTCCATGTAATAGCGTAGCATTAGCAGTGCTATCAATTCCTGATATTACTTGAGATGATGTGCTTAAAGCTAAACCTAAGCCATTTGTGTTATTTGTTATATTAACAACAAAGCTAGATGCTGGCATAGTTTCACTTGGCGTTGTTGAGCCAATTAAAGCAGCTGCTACTATGCTAATTTGCTCAAAGTCGCTGTTGCCAGTATTGTTTAGCAATATCGG
Organism: uncultured Methanosarcinales archaeon; assembly: GCA_964622655.1. Taxonomy (GTDB): domain Archaea; phylum Nanobdellota; class Nanobdellia; order Woesearchaeales; family GW2011-AR4. The sequence goes on along the minus strand of CAZUSQ010000044.1, from coordinate 2,916 downwards.
AGCTTTGGCTTCTATGTTATTATCACCAAGATTTAGGCTTGTGAAGTTTAAGTTAGCACCTTCACTTACACCTCTGGTAGTA
>CAZUSQ010000044.1:0-2824 GCA_964622655.1 uncultured Methanosarcinales archaeon | reverse complement strand
TAATTGAAAATGCTGTTGAAGGATTGTAAGTGAATGTAATGGAGTCATTTATTCCAGTCCGACCAGTTATGTCTTGCACACTTAGATTTATAACCCAATTAGAGCTGGTATTGTCATAATACCTCATTATAACAGTGCAATTAATGATAACCCTTGCAGCTTCACTTCCAGGCCCTGGTTGTGTATGATTTTTACAGGTTCCAAACTCTCCACCTTGATCTGAAATATTAAACCTAAATTGAGCAACATCGGGTGAGCCTAATGTTAAATTAACAATAGCTTTGCTTGCATTTATTGTTGCAACCCCATTGGCATCTGTCACATTAAATGAGAGCAAAATAAACGCATTTCTTCCAGAAACAGGGTCAACAGAGAATGCAGGTAGCGAAGCAGATAAATTATTTAGTTTTATAACAGGTGATGCAGGAAGAGAAGAAACTGTTATTATAGTGTCGTTAGTTCTAAAGTTGCCAGCTGTGTCATTTACAACAACAGTAAAGTTAATTACATTGTCAACAGCTAATGCAATTGTATAATTTTGTGAGCATTGGTTATTTGTTCCAATTACAGTTTTGTTTATATATTGTTTTGCGCCATTAGGCAAGCTTTGATTTTCAATAAATTGACAGAAACTTAATCCAAGATTATCACTCACATTTGCTGTTATATTTATTATGTCATTCTGAACTATATTTGTTAATGATTTATTTAAAGTAACATTCACAACTGGTATTACAGTATCAATAGTAAAGTTAACTGTTGCATTAGCGCTTGGTGTGCTTCCAGTTACATTATCGAACAAGCTTACATTTAAGATATAAACACCATCAGATGCATTAAATGTTGTATTTGCTAACTGTGTTTGGTTTAATATGCCATTTATATAATAAGAAATGTTTATAACATCACCATCAGGATCAGCAGCAAATGTTACATTTAAGTCAAGGTTCTGTTTATTTGTCTTTAAATCATAAGTTGGAAATACAATTGTAGCTTGTCCTGCAGGTGTATTTGCAACAACAAATGTATTCAAAGCAGATGCAGTAAACGTACTAACAACACTGTCATTAGCATAAAACATCCAACCAATTGTATTTCCTCTTACTAAACCAACACTTAAATTAACAGTATAGTTATTAGCAGTATTTGATAGTGTAATATTACTTACATTTGTCCAAATGCCACTGGTTCCATTCCAGGATGCAATAATCATACTTAAAGTATCTGCATCATTTACTAATGCTGACAATTGCACTACTTCGTTTACTTTAGCATTAGTATTATTATTAGCTAATGTGAATGTAGATGTAGTATCTGCTACAACAAAAGTATTCAAAGCAGATGGTGTGAATGCAGCTGTAAAGCTGTCATTAGCATAAAACATCCATCCAATTGTGTTACCTCTTGTTAATCCAACACTTAAGTTAACAGTATAATTATTTCCTGTTTGCTGACCTAAGGTTATATTGCTTACATTAATCCATATGCCACCAGAGCTGCCATTCCAAGATGCAATAATCATGCTTATATTGTCGCTATCATTTACTATGGCACTTAGCTGTACAAGATCATTTATTCTTGCATTAGTGTTATTGTTAGTCAAGCTAAATGTAGGTGTAAAGTCAGCTACAACAAATGTAGTAAGTGTAGATGGAGTAAATGAAGCAGAAACACTATCATTAGCATAAAAGAGCCAACCAATTGTATTGCCTCTTACTAATCCAACTGTTAGATTAACAGTATAGTTATTAGCAGTATTTGATAAAGTAATATTGCTTACATTTATCCATACTCCATTAGTACCATTCCAAGATGCAATGATCATGCTTAAAGTATCTTCATCATTAACAATAGCAGATAATTGCACAACATTATCCTTTCTAGCATTTGTATTGTTGTTAGCTAAGGTGAATGCAGATGTGAAATCTGCTACTGTTATCAAGGTTCCATTTGCTGCTGTATTTGAATTCTCATCTGTAGCACCACAGCTTGCATTAATAACATTTCCTCTTGTTAAGTTTATTGTGAAATTCCTGCTAAAGTAAGCAGATGTTCCACCTAATGCAAAAGACGCATTATATCCAGAAACATTAAGGCTTATATTTCCTTTTGATAATGCACTATTGTCAGTTGCAAAACAGCTTATGTTAATAATATCTTTAGCTCTTATTAGTGTTGTTCCATTAATTTTTGTTATATTCACTGCTGGAGGTGTTACATCTCCTGCTGAAACAGTTATGATAGTATCATTAGTCTTGAAGTCATTAAATGTGTCATTAACCCTTGCAGTAAAGTTTATAACACAACCAGTAGCACAATCTATGCTTATATTTTGGCTAAACTCTGCTGATGTTTTTCCTTCTAAACTAAAGTTAAAGTATCTTATTAATAATTGTCCAGATGGAGAGGCATTTATAATGATCTGTCCAAAGCTTAAATTATCAGCATCACTTACATTTGCTGTCAAGTTAATAATGTCATTTTGAAGTATATTTGTTAATGTTTTATTTAAGACAGCAGCTATTGTTAAAGGAGTATCTGCAATTACAAATGTGTTTAGAGCAGAAGCAGTGAATGTAGATGAAATACTATCATTTGCATAAAACAACCACCCAATAGTATCTCCTCTGTTTCTGCTTTGACTAACATTAACAGAGTAATTATTCGCAGTACTTGATAAACTTATATTGCTTACATTTACCCATGCACCACTGCTTGTACCATTCCATGAAGCAATTATCATACTTAATGTATCTGCATCATTAACCAAAGCACTAAGCTGTACAACTTCATTCTTTCTAGCATTTGTATTGTTGTTAGCTAA
>CAZUSQ010000043.1:844-7722 GCA_964622655.1 uncultured Methanosarcinales archaeon | reverse complement strand
AGCTTGCGGACTTGCCTGTACAACAAATCAGGGAATTGCTTGAAGTCTACAAATTCAGAATAAATCGGTTAAGCAAATTAAAAGAGATAAAATATATAAGTGTATTCAAGAATCACGGCAAGGATGCAGGAACCTCATTAGTGCACAGCCATACGCAAGTCATGGCTCTGCCACAAATACCGGCATTAGTAGTGGAAGAAGTCAATGCAGCAAAAAAATATAAAAAATGCCCATATTGCGAAATAATAAGACACGAGTCAAAATCAAAAAGAAGGATTTTTGAGACAAAAAATGTGGTTGCATTTGCGCCTTTTGCTTCAAGATTTAATTACGAAGCATGGATTTTTATAAAAAAACATAAAATAAATATGGAGCAACTAGAGGAAAATGAATTGGAAGATTTAGCACTTACATTAAAAAAAATATTGGTTAAAATCAAAAAAATAAACGCTTCTTATAATTTCTTCATACATTATTCTCCAGCAAAGGAAAACCTGCATTTTCATATCGAAATTACCCCTAGAATTGCAACATGGGGCGGCTTTGAATTATCGACAAATGGAGTGATAAACTCTGTTTTGCCGGAGGATGCTGCGAGGTTTTATAGGAAATAGATACCCTTATTTCTTTATCTTCCCCTGTGCAGCGATAGCCCTTATCTTCGCTTCAATCTCTTTTGGATTGCCTAGATAATAATGTTTCATTGGCTTAAGATTTCTGTTCAACTCATAAACCAAAGGAATCCCTGTTGGAATATTCAGATTTACAACTTTCTCATTTGAAAGTTTGTCAAGATATTTAACTATGGCTCTTGAGCTGTTGCCGCTTGCAACAATCAGCACCCTTTTGCCTGATTTAAGTGCAGGAACTATTTCCTTTTTCCAGTATGGCACAACTCTCGCAACAACATCTTTCAGGCACTCTGTCAATGGGATTTCATTTTTTTTTAGGTTTTTGTATTTTGAGTCTTTGCCAGGCCACATTTTGTCAGTTTTTTTCAATGGATGAGGCCTTATGTCATAGCTTCTTCTCCACAACAGGACTTGTTTTTCACCGTATTCCTGTGCCATCTCCGCCTTGTTCAGGCCCTGCAAAGCACCATAATGCCTTTCGTTTAACATCCATGACTTAAAGACAGGGATATGCTTCAAGCCCATTACCTCAAGCACAATTGACAAAGTCCTTGTGCACCTTTTCAGCACATTTGTATAGGCAACATCAAAGGAATAGCCTTCCTTTTTCAGAATTAGCCCTGCTTTTTTTGCCTCTTCAATCCCTTTTTCCGATAAATCAACATCAACCCATCCTGTAAACCTGTTTTCCTTGTTCCAGACGCTTTCCCCATGCCTCAACAATACAAGTTTTATCATTCAATTTTTATTATTTATTTTTGATTTTTTATTGGATTTATTTATTGATATTTTTATTAATCTTAAAATTCAGCAAATCTTACCTTGTTTCCAAGCTCTTCCTCAATCCTCAAAAGCCTGTTGTATTTTGCAGTCCTTTCGCTTCTTGCAGGCGCCCCAAACTTGCTTTGGTTGGCTCCAATTCCAACGCACAAGTCAGCAATAAAGCTGTCTTCAGTCTCTCCGCTTCTATGGCTCACAACAACATTCCACTTGTTTTTGAATGAGATGTTTGCAGCATCAATTGCTTCTGTTACTGTTCCAATTTGATTAACTTTTAATAGCAAAGCATTGCATGCTTCATGCTCAAGTGCTCTTTTAATTCTTCCAATATTTGTGACAAGCAGATCATCACCAACAATTTGAATTTTGTTGCCTAATTCTTTGTTAAAATCAATCCAACCTTGCCAATCATCTTGAGCAAATCCATCTTCAATTGAAATAATAGGATATTTTTTAATAAGATTTTTATAGAAATCAATTAATTCTTCTCCACTATATTTTTTATTCAAAATTCTATATTCTTCATTCTTATCGTCGAAAAACTCAGAAGCTGCACAATCTAAAGCCAATTTTATTTTTCCATTATAACCAGATTCTTCAATTGCCTTCAGCAATAGCTCTAATCTTTTTTCAACATTTTCGATAGGTGGTGCAAATCCACCTTCATCACCAAGCAAAGTTGCTTTTACTCCATATTTTTGCTTCACAATATTTTTTAAAGTGTGATAAGTTTCAACCCCTGCTCTTAAAGCATCGCTAAAAGTTTTAAAACCAACAGGCATTATCATATGTTCTTGAATGTCATTTTCAACACCAACATGTTTGCCACTATTTATAACATTCATTTGAGGCACTGGCAATGTTAATTTTTTTGAATTTGATAATTTTTGAACATATTTATATAATTCTTTATTGGAACAAATAGCACCTGCTTTGCAAACTGCTATGGAAATTCCAACAATAGCATTAGCTCCTAAACGAGCTTTATTTTCAGTTCCATCAAGCTCTATCAAAATATTGTCAATTTCCCTTTGCTTTCTGCAATCAAAACCTATAATTTTTTTTGCAATTATTTTGTTTACATTAGCTACAGCTTTCAGAACCCCTTTACCAAAATACCTTTTTTTATCGTTATCCCTTAACTCAATTGCCTCATGAATGCCAGTTGATGCTCCACTTGGCACAATCGATTTTGCACAGCATTGCTTTGTTATTAAATCAACTTCTATAGTCGGGTTGCCTCTAGAATCAAGAACTTCTCTTGCTTTGATTTTTTTTATTTTAAAATCCAAAAAATACCACCCTTTTGATAAAAAACAAGAAAATAAGCTTTATTTAAATATTTCGGATTAACCTATATAATCCACATCTCTGCCAAACTTTTTCTGCAGTTTCTTTAAAGCTATCTGTTTTGTAACCTCACTAAGCTGCTCTGTTTTTTTCATAAGCTCACTTTCAATATCCTTAATTTCCTTATCAAGCTTATTTATGTCGATGTTCAAATTTAATTTCTTATCGAGGACTTTTAAAATTTCCTTTGCACCTTTAATACCCAGATACATTGGATGCCCGTAAGTTTCTGCCAAAAATGAAATAGCTTCTATATTTCTTCTTGAGGCTAAACCCAGCAATAAGCCAGACACACCGACAATAGGGCCAACAATACCGTAAAGTTTGTTACTAACTACCTCATTTCTATATTTTTCTATAATCTTTTTCGAATTTCCTGTACAATAAACCTTTGGCTTTTTTGGGATTTCTACTAAGCCGATACCGCCAAGCGTGATAACCTCTGTGCCATTAAACTTTTCTACTATATCCAAGATTTTTTCTGAGAACTCATAGGAGCTTATCTCGTCAATTGGCTGCACATCTCCACCAAGCAATAAGAGGTCTCTTTTGCCCTTAAATTGTTTGTAGAATACTTCAACAATAGGCAACTCAACTAGGTTATCTTCATTTACAAAAACAGAATGAGGAAAAGTGTAGGATGTTACCTCATACAATTTTTTTGCTTTAAGCTCATCTATAAGAAAGTCAACAGCAACCTTGCCAACATTGCCAATGCCTGGCAAACCCTCTATAAAAATTGGCTTATTTAGCTTAGGGGTCTTTCCAAACTGCATTATTTTCCAATAATCATTTCTCATAGAAAACCCCTATTTATATATTCATTATGCTTAGCTATTCTCCTATAGTTTGCTAGCCTGTCTTGTTGGCTATATTTCAATGGTTTTGCAAACAATGCCTTATTGCCGCAATTGCAAGTCTCTTTCATTGTATATTTATTACAATTATTGCACTTGAAAATATGTTTCATGTTGATTCTCTGCTAAATTCTGCTATTCCTGCCTGCTTTGTTACATTACTCATTGCACTTTCTGTTGCATTTTTCATTAGTTTCTCAGCTTCCTTGTAATTAGGAGCCTTAACCATAAATCTATAGCAACCTGAACCAAGGTAATTTATGCTGATTTTATCTTTACCAGCATCTTCAGCCTTTTTCAATGATTCTTTTATTATATCCATGCCATTAGGTGCAAATGTTGTTATTTTAAGCTTTCCTATAATCTCAACTTCTGTTGGTTTAATCCTCTGTTTTATTGTTTCATCAATAATTTTCAAATATTTTTTGTCTATGCTTAAGTCTTCCAACATACTTTCCTCTTTAGCTGCTTTTTCAAAAAATTCATGAAGAGAACTTTCTTTTATTCTTTCTGAAATTTCCTTATACAATTGCTCTGTTTTTATGCCGATTTTTGCAGCAGCAATTTCTATTATCTTTTCTGCATTCTGCTCTTTTTTAATATCGTCAATTTTTCTTCTTTTTTCAGATTCGTTCACCCTTCTTAAGGATAAGTCAATGTACCCCTTTTCCTTATTTATCCTTAGAACCTTGCACACAACTTTTTTACCCTCTTTTACGAAGTCTCTTATATTTCTAATCCTTCCAGGAGAAACCTCAGAAATATGAATCAAACCACTTTTACCATACTCGTCAATATCAACAAATACAGAATGATATTGTACACTTGTAACTGTACAAAGAACAAGTTCGCTTTCTTCTGGGAAACCTTGTTTTTTAAAAAGCATTTTAGCAATTATATATCTATTCCAATACTTCCAAGATTCTAGCTTTTACCCTGCTTTTGCCACCTGTAGGCTCAGCAAGTATTTTACCGCAAACCAAGCAACCAACCTTTGTTGCTGTTTTTCCAAAGGTTATCTGCTCATTCTTGCATTTAGGACATCTAATTTTAATAAACTTACTAGTGGGTTCTCTAATTTTTACCATTTTAAATCTTATTGTTAAAAATACGTAAATTTTGTTTATTTATATACCTTTCTCTTCCAGAAAAATAAAAATTTATATATGATTTAAAAAAAACAAATTGTATGTTAAATGTCAGAAATAAATTAGTATACAGTTTATTTATTTTATTTGTAATTATCTTTATTATTATCGCTTTGAAAAGTTTAACAGTAGTCCAACCTGGCGATGAGAATGTATATTATTATATGGGAAAATTAATAAGCGAAGGAAAAATTCCTTATAGAGACTTTTTTTATGCCCATCCACCGCTTCATGTATATTTAATAGCATTCATTTATAAGATATTTGGATTTAATATTATTATTTTAAAATTTATCCCATTAGCTTCGATATTAATATCAGCATTTTTTATTTTTAAAATAACAAAAGAAAAATTTGGAGATATTGAAGCAATAATTTCATCATTATTATTTTTGTTTAGCTATAGCATAATGTTTAATTCAGTCTTTTCATTTGGCATAGAAATTGCAACAATGTTTTTAGTTATTGGAGTTTATTTTTTATTTAACAAAAACAATTACATTTTATCTGGTTTATTTTTTGGTCTTGCTGGAGTAACTCGATTACTGAGTTTAATCCCTATATTTGTCATTTTTTTGGTAGTATTATTTTCTGATAAGAAGAATTTCTTAAAATTATCGTCGACATTTTTAATTGTTTTTTTGCTAGTTAATGGAATTTTTGCATTTATGTTTGAAGATGATTACTTAACCCCAATCTATAAATTTCATTTGTTAAAAACTAGGAATAGCGATGAAAATATTAAAGAATATGTTGACATAATAAAATTAAACTGGATTTTGTTTTTATCTGCAGCATTAATCATTTTCATAAAAGATAAAAAGCAAATCAATATGTTTTTATTTACTTCAATTATTTATCTATTATTTTTGTTCTCACTAAAAAAATTATTTGGCTTTTATTTTATCATGATGTTTCCATTACTGGCTTTAATAGGGGGTTATTCAATTGTAAATCTTTTTAGACATCTAAATTTCCCAAAAAAATGGAAAATCTTTATTATAATAATATTTTTTCTAATCTTCTTTTGGAATTTAACATCTGATATTCTATTTTTAGAAAAAATAGGATTTACAGGATTTGAAAGAGGCAAGGACATAGTTAAATTTGTCAATTCAGTTTCAAATAACGATACTTTACTTTTTGGCGATGATTCTGTTACTCCATTGTTGGCTTTACTTACAAATAAAAAAATAGCATTAGATTTTGTTGATACAAACAACCAAGTCTTTATTTCTGGTGTTAAGGATTTAGATAAAACTTTAAAAAATTTAAAGAACAAAGATATATTGTTTATAATAAGAAGCAAGCAAGGGATTTCCTATTTTAGTGATGTGAAAGAGTTTCTGAATAAAAATTGTGAATTCTTAAGTCAATTTTATGACAAAATAGAGGGGAGTTATTTGGTTTATAGATGTAAATAATCACTTAAACTCTATTTTCTTTGCTCTGAAGCCTTGTCTTTGAACATGCATTTTTTTGCATATTTTGCATTCGTACCTTAAATCAGTCTTTTTTGTTGGTTTTTTGCCAGTCATCTTAAATTTGCTTATTGCTGGTTTTGAATATCTGCCAAGGTTGCCTAAGCCTCTAGCTTGCCCCCTTTTCCTTGCCCTTATTTTTGAGCCATATGTGAGGCTGCTCGGATTCTTTTTCTTTGTTAGAGAAACATTATGTTCTGTGTGCTTTTTGCAATAAGGACAGTATCTTTTAACAGTTTTAGGAAGTTTCATAGAAAAAGGGATTTTTGTATTGTTTAAAAATGTTGTGGAAAAATTTTCTCGTCGATAAAATTATAAAAAGAATCACCCTTCCTTAATCTCTTCAGCCCTGCTTTTGCTTATAAGCACATCTGCTACTTCTGCTGGCAAGTTTGCAATGTCTTCTTCCTCAAATGGGCCATACTCTTCAAGCTCTGGTCCTACAAACTTTGGGACATAACCCATAAATCTAACAAGCTTTGTAAACTTTTTTAATTCTATTGCCGCTTTAAAATCTTCTTTAGGTTTTTCTAGTGCATTCGTCTGCATAAATGGCATTTTTTCATTAAGTACAGTATATATAATCGCATTCCTATAAGTGTCAAGAAGATTTGCTACAGCCTCAAAAAC
>CAZUSQ010000043.1:0-797 GCA_964622655.1 uncultured Methanosarcinales archaeon | reverse complement strand
AATATTCTCAACTTGCCTTTCTGTCTTTTTCCTTTCTGCCTGGGCAAATGGTGAATCACTTCTTGATTCAACTATCTTTTTCTTGTCTTTGATATAATTGATAACATCGCTGAAGAAAGTAGGCTCTAATTTTTGCAAATCTGGCCTTTCTTTTTCTCTTTGTAGAAGCTCAAACAGAGTTTCATAAGTTATAACAACTTCTTGTACCATTTTCCACCCTTGTAGTAGAATATTGCTAACTATTTAAATAATTTTTTGTTAAAATAGCGATACCTTTTTAAAAATATATCCATAACAAGGTACTATGGCAGAACTTACATTTAAAGATTTAAGCTTTGAGAAAGAAAAAGATAGAATAAAAGTAAGTTTTCTTAGACTATTCTATGCACATTTAGAAGAAAGCAGCCTTAGAAAAATAGCTCCATTTGAGGTGAATAAAAATTCAATTATATTTAAGGATGTATCTGAGCAAAGCGCAAGAAAGAAGTTTGGATTTTTATTGCTCAACTCATTTAAAAATCTAAAAAATAAGCTTAATAATAAAACTACAATATATATTCATCAAAGCTCTGGAATTCCGCTTATTGGAACAAATTATTTTGGATTAATAGACAGGGGCACTAACATAATTGAAGTTAAGCCAATTACAAGCTGTAATATAAGTTGCATCTTCTGTTCTGTTGATGAAGGCCCTTATTCAAAAAGGAAATTTGATTTTGTCGTTGAGAAAGACTACTTAGTTAATGAGTTTAGAAAAATCGTTGAGTTTAAAAATAACAGTAACATTGACGCACACA
>CAZUSQ010000042.1:5433-7792 GCA_964622655.1 uncultured Methanosarcinales archaeon | reverse complement strand
ACATAGAAAAGGCTAAACACTTTATTATGAAGGCAGAGCGCTATTTAAAGGCTACTGAGCACCTGAAAAAAGTTGGCCTTTCTGACATAAGTGCTGGCACTATATTTTATTCTATGTATCATTGCCTGCTGGCTATAGCAGCAAAGCATGGGTATGAATCAAGAAACCAAGAATGCACTTTTGCACTAATTTACAGCCTGATTGAGGATAAGAAAATAGATTTTGAAGAAGATATTCTTGTGAGGGTAGCATTGTTAGAGCCTAAGGATGATGACCAGACAAGTTTAAAAGTAAGAGAGCGCTATCAGTATGGAACTGAGTTTTCTATTGAGGATGACCTTTACAAAAAGCTGGTTGAATTAGCAAAAGAGGTTATAGCAAAGACAAAAGAGATAATTGAAAAATAGTTTAAATCAATTTTATAAGGATATAAAACATTAGATTTTCTGAAAATTATATTTAAAACTTATTAATCCAGCACTAAGCCACATTTCTTGCAATAGAATTCTTCACTTGCATACTCTATGTCTTTGCTTCCGCAGTCAGGGCATTGTCTAACAAGATCTTCTCTCTTAACAGTTTCAAGACTCCTTTGTCCCCCAACGTACGCCATATAGCAAAAGCCATATATTATGTGCTTTTTAAAGGTTTCGGTTTTCATAATTAAGTTGTATGAAAGATTTTTAAATTAAGTGATTATACCAATATCAAAAGGGGTTCTATTAGTTTAAAAATACAATGAAAAAGCTTGAAGATAGACTAGGGGAACTTGTAATAATTGAGCCTGCAAGAGCTATCTTTGAAGAAGTCAGGCAGCATTTCCCAGAAGATAAAGTTCTTTACGAATTAATTGCCAGAAAAATTGCGGAAGATAGTAAAACACGTGTGCGATTAGGTACTATAAAGAATTCACTTGTTGATGAACACCGAAGAAAGATGAAAAGATCTACTGCCTTGGCAATTGCAGGTATATACCACCAATTGCTTAGGGATCGACATATAGACAGCGATGCCTTTACCATTAATACTCGAGCAAGCGGTCTGGCAATAATAGACGGTATTAGGTCAATGGTGCCGCAGATAATGGATGAATATCAATTTGTAACTGAAAGAGAACTGGCCAGATGGATATCTGAGCAGTATGGTATAAATTTAACTTTAATTTTGGATATTTTTGAAAAAAGGAGAGCACATGAATTTACCCGCCAAGTAGAAATGATATACACTAATATGGACAATATGATTAAAGCCGCTCAAAGAGGCGAGCCGTATAAAATACCTCCAAAATATCTTTTCCTAAAGCTAAGCGCCGCTGAACCAGCTGAAACTCTAAATGCCTTTATTGACAGAGCCATTGCGCAACTGCTTGGGGCAAAATTAAGCAAAGAGGCAAGGCAGAGTTATAAAAGAAAGTACCTTAAGCATGAGCTTAGTAATTTAAGTCAAATTAAGGACCTAAGAGAATTAGCCGAGCAGGTTAGGAAATTATACGGCTTTCCGGAAAAAGATGACTTTTACAGATTTTCAGTTGGTTATGCGGACATAAAGGTGCCATCACATAAAGGATTCATAGAACAAGGGAGGGTAACTAGTGTCCATAGGCGAATACATGTTACAGCCTTACTTCTAAGGTCGGCAAAACGAAAAGGCTTAGATATTAGCGAGTACTTACCAGTATATCATTCACAATACAAAGATGTCCTTGAATCAGTAATTGAACGCTTAAAAAGGAGAAACATTAAACCAAAAGATTTTGGAACTGCACTAGCATTAACTTTAAGTGAAACGCCGCAGGAAATAGAAGAGCATTACTTAAAGGGCACTCAACCTATGTCTGCTCAGCAGTTTAAGGCATTAGCAACGTATAGATAAAGTAAGGTTGTTTACACCACCACACTAACACTTTCCTGCTTACTTACCCTTATAACATTCTCCACAAAACTTTCAATTTTACTTTCATGAGAAACTATAATAACTTGCTTCATGTTCAATTGCTCAAGAATATCTCTTACTTTGTCAAGCTGCTCTGTGCTAAATCCATCTGTTGGCTCGTCAAGCATTATTATGTCTTTTGTTTTTATGTCGGCAACAATATCATTTATAACTTTGTTCAAAGCCAATCGATAAGACAAAGCAACAGAGGTTTTTTCTCCCCCGCTTAAATTCTCAATATAAGTTTCATAGCCATCCTGCTCAATTATTGGTGTGAATTCTTCATCAACCCTTATACTCATTGCCTCATCCTCAAGCAGTATATCAAACCAATTTTTGAACAATTCATTAAACTGTGAATGAATGTTAACCATAACATGCTTTTCCATAGTCGACATCAAATTAACAAACAATTCATCAATCCAGT
>CAZUSQ010000042.1:0-5423 GCA_964622655.1 uncultured Methanosarcinales archaeon | reverse complement strand
CGAAATATAAGCAAGTTTTTCCTTTGCCTTTTGCTTTTCATTAATTTCTTTTTCAATGCTTACAATAAATCTCTTTACTGTTTCTTTTTCTGCTTCATACTTTCTTTTTTCTAATTCCAAGAATCTTTCCTGAGGTAATAAATCTTCAATTTCTTTTTTAATTATTTTATATTTTTCCTCTACTTCAGAATATTGATTAATTTTTGAATTTAGCTCAATTTTCTTAGAATTTAAAAGCCCAATTTCTTTCTTTATTTTTTCTTTGAAATTTGATTTTTCTTCTTTTGAATTTACTTTTTCATGTAAATTATTAAATTTTATTTTTAAAACATTGAAATAATTTTGCTCTTTAATCAAAGAGTCAAGCTCTTTTTTCAATTGAATTCTAATTTTTTCAAGTTTTGATTCTTCTTCATTATAATTTTTTATCTGCTCGATAAGTTCATTATATTTCTTGCTTTCCCTTGTATTTATATCGTGCTTGTGGTTTTCATCAACTTTCTGCTCACATACAGGACATATATCCAAATCTTGGATTTTCCTTATTGTTTCGTTACAATGCTCTATTTTCACTTCCAACTCTTTTATTTTTTTAAGTGTATTTTTGTAATTTTGCTCAACTTCATTAATTTCCTCTTCTTTTTCATCAATTTTCTTAACAATCTCCTCAATCCCATCTAATTTTTTGCCTTCAAGCTCATTTTTTAGTGCTTCAATCTGTTTTTCAAGAATTTTTATTTCATCATTTAGCCTATTATTTTGCTCTACTCTATTGCCTAAATTTGCCTCTGTAATGCTTAACTCCTTTTTTAAGGAATTTAATTCTTTAATTTCATTTTCAACATTTTCAATGGATTTCTTTTTTTCATTGATAATATTCTTAACTTCTTCTATTTTTGGCAGCATCTCATTTATTTTTTTATCAAGCTCTAAAATTTCATTTTTTCTTTCTTCTAAATCTTTCTTTTTGTAATCTAAATCAAGAATAAAGCCTTCAAGGTGCTTTTTCTTTTCTCGTAAAGAATTAAGAATAATTTTTGAGTTATCTCTAACTCTTTTGTATTTGTCAATGTTGAACACTTTTCTTAAGGTTTCAAGCCTTGTTTCCTTGTCTTCATAAAGAATCCTTTTCATCTCCTCTTGTGGAGTATAAACTGTGTAGCGATAAATTAAATCCTTGCCTTTCTTGACTAAATCTTTTGGATAGCCAAGCAATTCAAGCATAATTGCTCTTAGCTCTTCTGTTATACCCTCTTTTTTTATTCCATTTATAATTACATAACCTGCTTCTTGCTTAATGTCTTCATTGCTCCTTTTCAATACTCTTTTTATTATTACGTCTTTGCTTTCAATCTGCATCCTTAATTCAACACTTCCTTCTCTTTTTCCATGTCTAAGCAAAGTGTATGCTGGCAGTTCTCCTTTCTTTGCTCCAAAAATTGCAAATTCAATTGCAAGCAATATACTTGATTTTCCAGAGCCTATATCACCAGCCAAAAGAACAGAGCCAATAGGGAAATTTATCTCTGCATTTTCATAGCTTCTTATATTGTTTAGTTTTATGGATTTGAGGAACATAATTAATAGTAATCTTTAAAGTTATTTAAAAGTTGTTGTGAAATAAATTTAGCAAAGCTCGAATAGAAAGATTTAAATATAAGTTATATATAATTTGTTATACTAAAAAGATATAACAATAAGAATTAAACAAAATGGAAGCAATAGTTAAGGCAAAAAAAATCGGAGGTAGCATAGGGGTTATAATACCTAAAAAAATAGTTAGTAAAGTGAAAATCAAGCCAGATGATACTTTAGAGATAAGAGTAAACAGAAAAGACAACCTTAATTCTCTGTGGGGTACGCTAAAGGATATAAAAATTCCTGCTCAAGAGATAATGGATATCATTGATGAGGGTGAAGATATTGACTGAAGTTTTTTATTTTGACACGTATGCTTTGGTTGAGATAGCAAGAGGCAATCCAAACTACTCTAAGTATCGTGAAAGCGTAAATATTATGCTAAACAAACTGAATCTTATGGAATATGCTTATTTCTTGCTTAGAATAAAAAAGGAAAATAAAATTCAATCCCTATTTAATGAGTACATAAAATATAACATTGAACCTAGCATCAATGCGCTAATTGAAGCTGTAAAATTCAAACTGGTTCAAAGAAAAAACAAACTAAGCTACATAGACTGTTTAGGTTATATGATTGCAAAAGAGAACAGAGTAAAATTCCTAACTGGTGATGAAAAATTCAGAAATATGGATAATGTTGAATTTGTAAAATAACACTTCTACTTCAGCTTCCTCTTCAAATTCTCAATAACAGTAACAGGAGTAGGATCTATTCTGTTAGCTAAAGCAAGATAATAAGAGGCAAAATCTCCATAGTAAATGCCTGAAAATATTCTTGACAATAAATGCTCGCCTCTTGTAAATATTTCCTCAACATCAACTCTTGTTGAGATTATTTCTTTTGTTGCATCCATTCTTTTCTTAACTCTCTCATTGTCATGCACATCTCTGATAAAAATTGTAATAAAATCCTGCTTGTTTACATTCTGATAGCCAGCAATCTCATTATGATTCATCTCTGAAAAAACATGATGGAATGCAGCAACCTTGCTGTTCTCATTAAACTGTGTTTTCCATCTGTAAGCAACTGCTCCAAGCATTTCAGAAGCATAAACTAATGGCGTTCTTTGCCCAATTTTCTTTGCAATTCTTTCTCCAACTGTTTTGAATTCATCTGTTTTTGATAAAATATCAAGCATCTCCTCAATTTCCTTGCCTTTAACATCAACAATTCCAGAATTAGCTAAAACTCCAAGTACAGGAAAGAACAAATAGCCCAAAGCAGCTCTTGGCTGTAATCCTGATGGAATTTTGATTACTTTTTTTGCTAAGCTTCCAAGGTGTCCGCCGCTTGTAACAGCAATAATTTTTGCCTTTTTTTTCAAAGCGTCTTCATAAGCTGAAATTGTCTCTTCTGTGTTGCCAGAATAAGAAACTGCAAATACTAAGCAATTTTCATCAACAAAATTTGGCACTTTATAATCTCTCACAACAAAAACAGGCACTTTTGAATTGTGCATGTAAGTTTTTAATAAATCTCCACCAACAGCAGAGCCACCCATTCCACAGACAACAATATTGTTAATTTTTCCAGAGACAGACATGCCTTTTGGCAGCTCTAAAGCAGTTTTGCATTGATGCGGAAAATCCTCAATGACTTTTAGCATATTTGAATTGTCAATTGGCATTTTAGAACTCAATAATAATCAAATGTATAAAAAGATTTGGGTTGAAATAAATCAAAATTATCAATACTTTTATAAATCAACCAAAATTACAAATTCCAGCAAAGAAATGTAGGTAATTGCTTACCTGAATCCAGTTTATTAAATAATGGAAGCTTAAAATGGGAATGTACCAATATATTAGAGAGGCTTGGAAAAAGCCAAAAGAGCTTGCCTTTTGGCAAAAGCGCATTATTGAATGGCGCAGAGAGCCAACAACAATAAGGATTGAAAGGTCAACAAGGCTTGACAGAGCTCGTTCTTTGGGTTATAAAGCAAAGCCAGGATTTATCATAGTAAGGCAAAGGGTTAATAGAGGTGGAAGACAAAGACCAAAGATAAGGCATCCTAGAAGACCAAAAGCAATGGGAAGAAGAAAAGACTTGACAATGAATTATCAGCAAGTTGCTGAAAATAGGGCTGCTAAAAAATATCCAAATTGCGAAGTTCTTAACAGCTATTATGTTGGGGAAGACGGCTTGCATTATTGGTACGAAATAATCCTTGTTGATAGAGCAAACCCTTCAATAGTTGTAGATTCTCACATAAATTGGATTATAAGGCATAAAGGACGCTCTGAAAGAGGCTTGACTAGCGCTGGCAAAAGAGCAAGAGGACTTCATGGAAGTGGTAAGGGTTACGAGAAAATGCGTCCAAGCTTAAGAGCCCATCATAGAAGAGGGAATTAATTTTTAAATTTTCGACAAATTTATATACTTCTTATCACAAGAGAGTAGTTATGATAAACTTGGAGTGTCGTCATTGTGGATATAAATTTAAAAAAGAGAAAATTCCACCTAGATGTCCTTATTGCGCAAAAGAAGGTGTAATTGGGTTGTTAAAAACAGCTCAGGATTTATTGGATGAAACTTTTGGAGAAGCAAGGTTTATGGATGAGGAAAGGCAAAGAAGAAATGTCTAATTCTTAATTTTTATATCTCAAATAATTTTAAAAAATTCAATATAATCAAAAAATAAAAAATTCAAAAACGAGAGCGACTTTTGAAAGTAAAAGTAATGAAAGTGAACCGCTTTTAATGTTTATTGTAATATTAGGCGAGGCAAAATTTATTGGAAGGAAAAGTTTTGCCGAGCAGTAAATATTGTCGCTTTAGCGACGGATTGAAAAATTGAATAAAAATTAATATTTAAATTATTTAAGTTAGAAATTTACTATTCTTTTTTCTCTTCATCTTCCTTCTTGCCCCTAATCAATCTCATCAATGGCTTTCTGCCGTAACGGAAAATTATTAATAATAAAATAACAACCAAAGTTATTGGCGCTATCAAAGGATTTTTTGCAAGCACACCATCTGCTCCGACTAAAGAGCCACTTATAGAAGCTATGCCGCTTGCAAGCTTTTTGTATGCTGGTCTGTTGTCATGTATTTCAACATCAGCTGCTAATACCTCTTCTTTAGGGAATAGACTTTCAATGCTTTCTTTCGTAGACTCGGCAACATCTTGGGCTATTTCGCTTATTTTTTCCGTGACAGGCTCAAGCCCTTCTTTTATTGGAATTTTAATATCATAGACACCTAAAGGCACCTCTTTAGACAAATCAATACTCAGCACTTTTCCAGGCTCCAAATTAATTTTTTTTAGTATTGGGAATTTTTGTGAATCACTTTCAAGAATGAAAGTTAGTTCATCCTCAAAAAGTATATTGCCAATATTCTCAATGAAAACTGTTTCGTTTTCGTATTTTACTTTGACTTCCCTTATTGTTGTAATATTTATTGTAGATTGTGTCAGCAAATTTTTGTAGCTGCTTACTAAAGTATAAAGTCCTGGCTCAGCATATTGGCTGAATTCATAGCTTATTTTCTCATTGCTCTGCACAACTTTTCTGAATACCTTATTTCCGCTAGAGGATGTTAATTCTAAATCTAATGAAGCATTTATTAAATCATCAGCTTGATCGTACAAAGAAGAGGTTATATCAATTTTTGAGCCTGGCAGCAATTGGTTGGTACTTAATTCTAGTTTTATATAAGTTGGAATTGCTGTAATTTCAAGCTCAATTGAAGCGCTGCCAACATTGTTTTTAGCATCTAAAGCGCCTATTTCTATTATATGCTTTCCTGATTTGATATTTTTTAGCAATTCAAGGCTAAG
>CAZUSQ010000041.1:0-7843 GCA_964622655.1 uncultured Methanosarcinales archaeon | reverse complement strand
TACAAAATGCGGTTGATGGGTTATTAGACCTTTCTTTAATAACACATTTAATGCGTACCTGACTGTTCTTTCTGGCAGTAAAGAAGCGCTTATCAATTCTTTTTGTGTCATACTGCCTTCGTGCATCAATATCTTGTAAACTAATTTTGCGCTTGCAGGCAAATCTTTTAATTTCTCAACATTAACATTTATAGTTCTTTTCTTTAACTTGCTTTCGAGAGCATATTCTTTAGAAAAAATAACAAAATTAGCGCTATAAGGGGATTTTTCTACTAAAACTTCTTTTGTGCTTAAAGGTATTCTTACCTCACCATCGATAACTAAAATAGGTTTGTGACCTTCTATTTCGTTTATTTTAATTTTTGTTGAATCAGAAACGATTATTGGAGAATGTTTTTCTAATGAAGATATTGAAGTTAATGTAAATATGTTTGGCTCGTCTAATATGATTGGTCCGCCTGCAGATAAAGAATAGCCAGTACTTCCCGTAGGAGTTGCAATTATCAAACCATCGCTAGTATCTTTCCAGAATGACTCATGATTTATCAGGAGAGAATACTTCAGCAAAGAAGCACTTTTAGAGGAAAACAAGCCAATATCATTTAGTCCAATTTGAGTTATTGTTTTGTCGAACTTAGCAACTAGTCTTGATCTTTTAAAAACTTCATACTTATTCTTCTTTATCAAATTCATATAATATTTGAAGTTAAGTGCATTGGCTTGCGCCAAAAAGCTTTGTGCAGATGCAATAGCAAAAACAGGTATTTGCAATTTTCCTAATCTTCTAAAAGTTTCTAGAATGAACCTATCATCTCCAATTGCTATAACAATATCAAAATCTTCCTCACTCAATTCTTTTTTATAGCCTGCAGAGCTAATTTCTTTACTTACTGCAAATTTTATGTTATTGTCCCTTAAATAATTTACTGCAGATTTTGCAAGCTCCAAAGATTCTTTGTCCGATTTTGATGTTACATAATACATACGAAGAAGTAATACTAAGAACTTAATAAATTTTGTTATTTATAGGCAAATTTTGCCTATAATTTATGTTTTATTAAGAATTATTGCCTATTTACTTAAGTATTTAAATAAAACGTTAAAACTAAATGGCATGGCAGAAAAGCTTATTGCTCAGAGCGTACTTGCAGACACAGATAAGATGATAGAGCTAGTGCTAGAGCTCAAGGGGCAGAGAAATGCTGTTATTCTTGTGCATAATTATCAAAAACCAGAGATGTTTAAAATTGCAGATTATATTGGTGATTCTCTTGGCTTGTCTATAAAAGCAGCTGAAACTAATGCTGATGTTATTTTATTTTGTGGAGTTAAATTCATGGCAGAGACTGCAAAAATCCTAAATCCAACTAAAACTGTTCTGCTTCCGACATTGGATGCTGGCTGCTCTCTTGCTGATATGGCAACTGTTGAAAAATTAAAAGAGGTAAAAAATCTCTATCCAGACGCTGCTGTTGTCAGCTATGTAAACACAACTGCTGATGTCAAAGCATTATCTGATATATGCTGTACATCTGCGAATGCAGTTGATGTAATAAAATCCCTTCCACATAAAAGAGTGATATTCTTGCCAGACAAAAATCTTGGAAGATACGTACAGCAGCACACAGACAAAGAAATAATATTATGGGATGGTTATTGTTTTGTTCATGATAAACTTGACTTTGATATATTAATGGAATTCAAGCAGCGCTACCCTGATGCAAAAATCATAGCGCATCCTGAGTGCAGAGAAGATTTATTGAAGCTAGCAGATCATATTTGTGGCACAGGCGGAATGGCAAAATTTGCAAAGCTTGATGGTTCAAAAAACTTTATTATAGTTACAGAATGCGGAATGACTGAAAAGCTAAGGCAAGATGTGCCAGAAAAGAATTTTTTATCATTTTGCAATATATGCCCTTACATGAAATCCACAACACTGCCATTAGTTATTAGGTCTTTAATCCATAATGTGCACCAAATAACTTTGTCAGAAGACATAATAGTCAATGCGAGAAAAGCAATTGACAGGATGCTTGCAGTCACAAAAAATGCGGCATAGACTAAGCAGAATTCTAGAATTTTGGGATAGAAGCAAAGAATTAAGTATTAACAATAGGAGTTATAGAGATTTTGTAAATGAGTTTATTTGTTTATTATTAAAAAATGATATAAAAAATGGTGATTTAACATCCAATTCCTTGATAAAAGGTAACAAAAACATCTCTGCTTTTGTTATTGCGAAAGAAGATGGCATTTTAGCAGGTTTAGAAGAGTTCTCATTGATAAATAATGATTTACATTTAAAATTTCTAAAAAAAGATGGAGATAAAATAAAAAATGGTGATATAGTATTAAAAATATTCGGAAATACAAAAAAAATTCTTTCAAGAGAAAGAGTTTCATTAAATTTATTGCAAAGAATGAGTGGCATTGCAACATTGACAAACTCATTGAATAAAAAATTGAAATACAAAATAAAAATTGCTGCAACACGAAAAACATTATGGAATTTGTTGGATAAAAAAGCAGTAAGCTTAGGTAATGGCCTAACCCATAGATTAAACTTGAATGATGGGATTATAATAAAGGATAATCATCTGAAAATATTGAACTATGACATTGAAAAAGCACTAAGCCTAATAAAAAACAAATCAAAATATATAGAAATTGAAGTTGAAGATAAAAAGCAAGCATTAAATGCTGCAAAGGCAATAAAAAATATAATTAAAAAAAATAATAAAAATCTATATGCAATAATGCTTGACAAAATTTATCCTAAACAGATTAAATCAATAATCAAAGATCTGAAAAATCAAAACTTATATGACTATGTTTTGTTAGAGGCTTCTGGAAATATAAATCCTAAAAATTTAACTGGATATGCAGAATGTGGTGTTGATATTGTGTCTATGGGTTACATAACAAATTCGGCAAAAGTGCTTAACATGTCAATGGAGATAATATGAATGTTGGGATTATAGGCTGTGGGTTTATAGGGACTGAAATTGCAAATTTTATTGATGTGAATAGAGATTTTAAATTGATTGGACTAAATGATATTTATAAAAATAAGGTTATTGAATTAATTAAAAAATTACAAAATAGCAAACCAAAATTTATGAGTCTCAACGAATTAATAAAAAAATCTGATTTGATTGTAGAAGCGGCAACAAAAAATATAGTGAAAGATATACTGAAAAATAAAAATCTTGATAAAAAAAATAAAAAATTGTTAGTTATGAGCACAGGTGGCTTGATTAATAATTTGCACTTGTTGAAGAAAATAAAGAATTGTCAAATATACCTGCCATCAGGTGCAATTGCTGGCTTAGATGCAATAAAAGCAATTTCTGGAAGAATAAGCTCATTGACTTTGACTACTACAAAACCTATAAAAGGATTAGAAGGTGCGCCATTTTTAATCAAAAATAACCTCAATTTAAACAAATTAAAAAAGAAAAGAACAATTTTTGTAGGCAACTTGAGAGAAGCTGTTGAGGGGTTCCCACAAAATATAAATGTTGCTGCTACTTTATTTTTAGCTTCTAAATTCGATAAAATAAAAGTCAAAATTACAGCAAATACTAACACAAAATATAATTCTCATGAAATTGAAGTAATTGGTGATTTTGGCATAATAAAAACAACAACAAGCAATCTTCCAAGCAAAAATCCTAGAACCAGTTTTCTTGCAGTTTTAAGCGCAATACAGACGATAAAAAACATAAGAAATAATATAAAAATTGGAAATTAAGCATTTTTTTCAATAATTTTTTAAATAATCGACTAAATTCTATAAAATTATGTATGAATTAATAATTACAGAAAAGCCTGCAGCTGCAAAAAAAATAGCAGAAGCATTGACCAATGGCAAACTAATTAAAGAAAGTTATCAAGGAGTTCCATATTACAGATTAACTCATGGAAAAAAAGATATTGTTGTGGCATGCGCTGTCGGTCATTTATATGGATTGGCTGAAAAAGAAAAAAAAGGATTGGTATTTCCAATATTTGAGATTGAATGGAGGCCAGTTTCTGAAACTGTAAAAAGTTCTGGATTTACTAAAAAATATCTTAACGCAGTAAAAAAACTAGCTAAAGGCGCTGATTCCTTTACAGTTGCTTGCGATTATGACCAGGAAGGAGAGGTGATTGGCTTAAATGGAATTCGATACATATGCGGACAAATTGATGCTTACAGAATGAAATTCTCTACTCTGACAAAGCCAGATTTAGTTAAAGCTTATGAAAATAAAGCTCAGCATCTTGACTGGGGACAAGCAGAAGCTGGTGAAACAAGACATTTTCTGGATTGGTACAATGGAATCAATTATAGCAGAGCATTGACATCAGCAATAAAAAGCATTGGAGCTTTTAAGATGATGTCTACAGGCAGAGTTCAAGGGCCTGCATTAAAAATCATTGTTGACAGAGAGCGCGAAATCAAAGCATTCAAGTCAATTCCATTCTGGCAGATACAATTAACTGGCGAACATAACAATCTAACAGTAATTGCACTACACAAGCAAGATAAATTTTGGGAAAAAGAAAGAGCTAATGCAGTATTCGAAAAAACGAAAAATGAAAAAGAGGCAAAAGTTGACAAGGTTGAAAGAAAGCAATTCAACCAAATGCCTCCTTTTCCATTTGATTTGACGTCATTGCAATTAGAAGCTTACAGATGCTTTAATATTTCTCCAAAAGAAACCCTTGATATTTCGCAAGAGCTTTACACATCTGGTTTTATTTCTTATCCAAGGACATCAAGCCAGCAGCTGCCTATTGCAATTGGATATGAAAGAATATTGAATGAATTATCAAAACAAAAATACTATGCAGAATTAGCAAAAATATTGCTGAAAAAATCAAGGTTAATTCCTAATAATGGCAAGAAAACAGATCCAGCACACCCTGCTATATTTCCAACTGGAATTATTCCAAAAGCTTTGAAGGAAAAAGAATACAAAATTTATGATTTAATTGTAAAAAGGTTTCTTTCTACGTTTGCAGAACATGCAATTAGAGAGTCCGTGATTATTGAAATTAATTGCAATGAAGAAATTTTTATTGCAAAAGGAACAAGAACAATAGAAAAAGGATGGCACATCTATTATGCACCATATGTTCAACTTCAGGAAATAGAATTGCCAGATGTAAAACAAGACGATAAAATAAAAGTCAAGAAAATAGAATTGATAAGCAAAACAACAGAAGCACCTAAAAGATATACACCTGCTTCTATAATTAAAGAACTTGAGAGGAGAAATTTGGGCACAAAAGCCACTCGCTCAGAAATTATAGAAACTTTATTCCAGCGCGGCTATATTGAAGGAAAAGCAATAGAAGCAACTAACTTGGGAATTTCAACTATTGCAACACTAGAAAAGTACTGCCCTAAAATAATTGATGAGGAATTGACAAGGCATTTTGAAATAGAGATGGAAAAGATAAGGGAGATGAAGCAAAAGAAAGAAATAATATTAGAAGACGCAAAAGAAGCTATAACAAAAATAATAGATGTTTTCAAAAAGCATGAGAAAGAAATTGGGGCAGAGCTTTCAAAGGCGAATAGAGCAACCCAAGATGAGATGGCTTTTCTCGGAATATGTCCTGTATGTAAAGAAGGCAATTTATCAATGAGAAGAGGCAAATTTGGCAATTTTGCAGCATGTAATAGATATCCTGATTGCAAAACAATTTTCTCATTGCCAAAAAATGCATTTATTAAACCTGCAAAGAAAAATTGTGAAGTTTGTGGATTTCCAAAAGTTCTAACAATAAAAAAAGCTAAGCAGCCAATGGAGTTCTGCTTGAACCCAAAATGCCCAAGCAAGCATGTTGAAGGAGAAGCTGGAATGCAAGCAAAGGCAATCGCAAAAGGGGTTATAAAAAGAAAATGTCCGCAATGTAATGAGGGTGACATAGTTCTAAGGGGTAGCATTTATGGACGGTTTTTAGCATGTAGTAGGTACCCTAAATGCAAATATACTGAAAAATTAAAAAATCGATAATTTTAAACTAATTCTACTTATATAATATATAAATTTACTTATAAAAGATTAAAATTCTTAATTAATATTTAAATTTACTTATATAGTATTGCTTTTTCTTATAAAATATTTGTAAACACTTACAAAATATTTAATCCTTCTAAACTTTCTTATAAAATATATATAAATACTTACATAAATTAAAATGAAAATTTCAAGTTGTACATATATAATAAGTATAAATACTTTCAATTTACATATAAAATGAGTATTTTTTCTCTGTAAGATTTAGAAAAGTTTATATATGTGTTACATAAATAATAAGTATCTTAAACAAATATTACATAAATAATAAGTTTTATGTAAAAATAATTGACAATCTTTATCATTAAAATACATACTTTATCAGTATAAAGTGGAAAAAAAACTAAATGTAGGAGATATTTTAAGCAAAGAAATTGATGACAAGGAATTAATTAAAACTCTTTCTGATGTTGATTTAAAAGAATTTCTTAAAACATTCATTACACACTTAAAAGAAGAGCATAAATTTACTGCAGAACAAATATCAACTTTATTTGGCAAAAGAGTAAGAAAAGATCTATTGCCTATCTCTATCTTTAACAACAGAGAATTAAGTTGCTTGGAAACCATTGTAAAATATCTAAAGGAAGAGGTAAAGCTTAGATTTCATGAAATTGCCTTATTGCTTAATAGAAATGACAGAACCATCTGGACAACTTACAATAACGCAATAAAAAAGAGAAAAGAAAAGTTGCTTGTTAGAGAGTCAAGATTCTTTATACCAATTTCAATTTTGGAAGACAGGCAATTTAGCGTTCTTGAGTCAATTGTTTCCTATCTTAAAGGTAACTTCAATCTGCGCTATAGTGAAATTGCTACTCTGCTGAATCGCGACGAGCGTAACATATGGACAGTTTATAATAAGGCTATGAAAAAGAAAAATGAACAATGAATTAATTGAGCATTTAAAGAGAAAACTAAATGAGTTAGAAGAGAAAGTAAAAGAAATTAATGAGCATAAGTTTATTTTGATTAATATACTTAATGAATTAAATAAAAAGACAAATATAAAATTAAATAACTCATTATACGACATTGATTTACAAGAAGAGATTTCTTACCTTAATGATTGGATCGAATTCTATTTAAAAAACACAGAAAAATATGAGACTAAATTAAAGAGAATAGAAAATACTATTGACAAAGTAGAATTAGAGGACAAAATAGAAGGACTTGAACATCGTGAAAAAGTAAAAACTAAAGTAAAAGAAAGCTTTATTAAATTTAAAGCTCAGAAATCATTTAAATATGCAATTCCAATTGTTATTTTATTATTGCTAACAACAAGTTTATTTTTACTTAAGCCGAGTATTGTTGGTTATGTTACATTGGAGAAAGAAACAACTTATAATGAAAATTTGAATTTGGTGATAAATGAAAGCGATACTTATGACTGGAACATTAAAAATTTAGGTAACATAAAATCTCTTAAAGCAAGTGGAAGTGTTATTGGTAATGGTACTGTCAAAGTTTATATAGAAAAAGATGGTAAGAAGTACCTTATCTACACAAATAAGTAATAAAATACAAAATTTTATTAACTTTAGGTATTGAGTATTAAAATTATATGTATAATAGAAAAAGAGATACAAAAAACAAGGGAATTGATAAGTCAATACTTTTCTTTGCAATAATTATTATTATCATAGGCGTTTTTATATTTAAAAAGCCTATTGTAACAGGAAAGGTGATTTTAGGTACAGAAACCGTATATAGTGAGAATTTAAATATAGAGAAAAACGAAAGCGGCACTTATGAATGGCAAG
>CAZUSQ010000040.1:0-7880 GCA_964622655.1 uncultured Methanosarcinales archaeon | reverse complement strand
AAACTTCTGTTTTTATATTATTTAATTCAGTATTCATTTTGGCAAGCATAACTGCTCTTTTATTGATGTCACTCATCACAACATCTGCATTAAATATTTTTGCTGCGACAATTCCCAAAATTCCAATACCACATCCGATATCAAGAACTCTGGAATTTTTGTTGATAATCATATTCTCTGCTAAAACTAAAGTGCCTTTGTCAACCTTTTCTTTAGAAAATACTCCACTTGCAGTATAGAATTCAAAATATTTGCCTTTTATTTTTTGTTTTATTTTTTTAAATTTCAATAAGGATTTTTGTTGCTCAGAATAATAATGTTCCATTATATTTCTTCTTGCTCCATTATGTTGTAGAGATTGTATAAAATCCTATCAACACCTCTCACTAAATCAAAACCGTTGCCTTCAACAATAATGCAGTTGTTATTATAGTATGTCCTAAATCTTTCTGATTCTTTTATATAAAGAACTAGTTTGTCTTTATCTTCACAAGTAACAATTGGCCTATTTTTGCATGGCTCTGTCTCATTTCTGTCACAAGCAGCAATTGGTTTTTTCTCAAACACTTTTGACATATGCGTGTTGAAGTCAGCAACAGCTAATCCGACATAAGAAAATTCTTTTCCAGTTGGGTTGAATGTAACATAAAATTCATTTTGGCTATCAAAAAATGCAGTATCAAGTGCGCCTTCTATCACAATGTCTTTCAAATCCTTTGGAGAGTAACGCAAAGCCAAGCTGTATATCTTTGTCCCTTTTGGTGATGTAAGTTGAGTGTACCACAAATTGTCAAGAGTAACAAAGCTGTACACTTCTTTATAGATATAGCCTTGCTCTGGCTTAAGCTTTCCTTTCAAATTCAAAACATGCAAATCCTCTAAAGTTTGTGGTTTTGGCTTGTTTAAAATGCTCAATACAAAAATAGAAATAAGTAATAAACCAATAATTGCTATGCTTATTAGCAATATTTTTTCAGACGATTTTTTTGGCTGCTCTTCTTGAACATCAGCTTTGTTTATTTCTTCAACCTTTTCATCAAATTCTTTTACACTAGGCTCAAGCTTTGCTTTCCATTTTTCATATTCTTCTTTATTGATTATACCAGATTCAAAGCTTCCTTTTAAAATCTCAATCTTTTTTCTTGGGTCCATTTATATAACTCCTAATATGCCATATAATAATCTATCTTTTACCTTAATGAAATCTGCATTTGTTGAAGCTTCTGCAATAATACAGCTATTCTCCAAATGTATATTTGTTACATTTCCATATTTGAAATAAACAACAGGAACTGCTGATGTAGCATCATTGCAGGTTATAATTGGTAGGTTAAATGTATTATTTGTTGTAAATCCTTTTCTAATAAAGACATTGTATTGTGCCAAAGTTAAACTCATTTGATGCTGTGCAAGAGAAATTGCTTCCTTGTAAGTGCTGTTTAGATCATAAGTAACATCTATTTCAATTTTGCCTTGCAAAATCTTGGAAAAATCATCATAAGCAAAAACACTTTCAATTTCGCTCGGCAAAAAGCTGAAAGCAGCATTATTTCCATTAATCTTTGCTTCCCATCTGTCTTGAATTTTTATAAATTTTATTCCTTTGTACCGCACTGTTTCGCCAGCTCCTGAAAAACCAAAGAATACAAAGCTAACAGAGGTGCCTATCATTATAAAGATAATAAACAATATCAAACCCCATCTTTTCTTTTCCTTTTTCTCCTTCATAGAAGTGCAAATTGCCAATTATTTTTAAAAGTTTTTGTTGCACATCTTCTATTTCCTAGCATTCAAAAACTTTCTTCTAAAAACAAATCCGATTATGGCTACAATCAACCACAAAAACCAATAATCAAGGAACACAGCCCTTATTATGTTCTTTGGCTTTACAACAAGCACAACTTGGGTTGTATCTTGAAGCTTCTTGCCTTGTGCATCCTCAAAATCAACAAGCATGTTAAGCACATATCTTCCAGGAGTTGCGTCCTTGTCAATGTCAACATTGAAACTTACTGTATCATTCTTTCCAATGTCCAGCATTTCTATGTATCTTACGCTTCCGTCAGTAGAAAATGGAAATTGAGGGAGTATTTTGGCTTTTACCTTTCTTGCAGCATCTGTTCCAATATTTTTTAGAAATATTTTTACTTTTTTTGAATTCTGGTTTGCATAAAAGCTGTCAGAGTCTGCATCAGTTGTG
Source organism: uncultured Methanosarcinales archaeon (assembly GCA_964622655.1). Lineage (GTDB taxonomy): Archaea > Nanobdellota > Nanobdellia > Woesearchaeales > GW2011-AR4. Next base: position 5,680 of record CAZUSQ010000040.1, on the reverse strand, counting down.
TCAAATTTTGCCTTTTTCTTGACGTAAAGTGACAAGTCAAAAATTTTGGTTTGTTTGGCATTGTTCTCATCATAATAGCTTAATTCAAGGTCTAATGAATAAGTTTTGGCTTCGGCATTTTTTGGCACTTCAACTGCAAATTCAATTGTTTTGCTTTGCTTAGGTTCAAGCACTTCTATAGAATTAAATGATTTTGACCATTTGACTTCTATTGGCTTGGATGCTTTCAAAACAGCATTTAAGGATTGGGCTTGAAAATTGCCATTATTCTCTATCTTGACTGTTAATGTTCCAGTATCTCCAGGATAGATGTCAATAGGCTCTGAATTTACAATATTTGCATTTATCTTAGGAGTTCCATTAACAAATAAATTTATTATGTTGCTGCTGGAAAACTGTATGTATGACGCTGATTCATAATTATTGTTTATTTTAACCTGATAAAAGCCACCAGTTGCAGTTGGGTCTATTTTCATCGGAAAATCAACAACTTTTGTACTTCTAGAACACAAATCACCGATAGAAAATGTGCTTATTCCTTCCATTATAAAAGGAAAGCCTGCTTCTATGCTTGTTGTTATGGACTTTGCGCATGCTGTCTGCTCTGTATTGCTCAACTTGATGGAAAGTGTAAACCCTTTCCCGACATATGCGCTGCCTTCTTTTATGCTGAACTCTGATACGACAATATTTGGCCTTACATCTGCATAAACTAAGTTAACTTCTAACAAAATCAGCATTACTATAAAAATTAACATTTTGTTGCTTATCATAATCCCTCCATCAATCGATATATCTTTTGAATACAATAAAGCATGCGCCCAATGTAAATGCAAAAAAGATTAAAAGTATAAGGACGTCAATGAAAATTGTCGCTATTGAAAACCCTTTTATCATTATGCCCCTTAAGGCATCTCCTGCGTAAGTGACAGGAAGAAATGCTGCAATTCTCTGAAGCAATTTTGGCATTGCTTGAATCGGGAAAAAAGCTCCTGCCAGAAACACTGTAGGCATGCTCACAAGCATTGCCATTCCAAAATACTGCGTTTCAGTCTTTACTGCGCTTGAGAGCAGCATTCCGATTGCAGTAGAAACTCCAGCATAAATTACAACAACCAAAAAAACAGCAATAAGGCTCCCCTCTATTTTTATATTGAACAAGTTCATTGCAAGCAGTATAAGGAATGTTGACCTGAAAATTTCAAAGATTATGTAAAACAGCAGCGTGCCTAAAATTATTGTCACGTTAGATGTAGGGGTCAAGAACACTCTTGTTAGAGAGCCATCTCTTTTTTCACCTGCAACTGCCCTGCCCATACCCATTACAGCTCCTTGGAATATTGTCAATGCAATAATGCTTGGTATGAGAAAGTCTATGTTTCTTTTTCCTGTACCGTAAGCCGGCTTTTCCTCATAAGCTAATGGTTTAATTAGTTTTTCTGGATTGTAATCTGTAAAGCTTCTTATGTCATTTGCAGGCTCAACAACATTGTCCTGTTGAGATTGATATTCTTGATTATTTTTGAATTTTTCATTTTCTTCTTTGGCTATTTCGCCGGCTTCACGCACATTCTCCCTTGCAGCTTGTATCAAGCTTGAAGACTCCTTTAATATTGATATCTGCCCTTTTGTTGAAAGATAAGATGGTGTTTCAGGAATATAAGTCTGGTTGAAATAATTAGCAGATTCATTTGTCCTTGTTATTTTCGGCGCTATTATAAACGATGGAGATGACAAACTATTCCCAAGGCTTATCGCTTTTTCTGTCAGTTTTTTGTCAGCATCCTTCAAAGAAGCTTCTGCAGTTTTTGACTTTGAAACTATAAAGCTGTACTTGTTTAGGAACTGATTGTTGTAATCCTGCAGTTTTTGCGAGGCAAAATCAACAGACTTTTGGAAAGACAAGATTTTTTCAATGCCTATGTCTTTGGACGCGCTGCCAATTATCGAATTGATTGTTTGTTTTGCTGTGCTGGCAACAGAAGAATCGGATTCATCAACAATGACTGTAACTCCAACTGATTCAGCGTTGTCAATCTTTTCCTGCAAATTTGGAGGTATGACGATAAGAACTTTTACTTTTCCACTGTCAAGCAGATTTTTCCCTTCCCCTTCTGTGCTCAATAACTTTTTTACTGCAAGCACATTGCTGTTACTTATATCCTGCTGAATCTTCTGCGATAGCGGGGAATTGTCGTATGCAATTATTGCAGTTGGGATATGCTTTGGAGTGTTTCCTGATGTGAACCCAAAAACCAGTATCATGAAAACCGGAAACAAAATCAGAGGCAAAATTCTTGCCTTGTCCCTTGTTATTACAATAAAATTTTTTTGTATAATTGCAAGAATCTTTCGAAAATCCACAAGTTTCTCCTTTTCCAGATGTTTTTTTTGATTGTTCATTCTCTCAATTCCTTCTTTGTTAAATGGATGAAAACATCCTCAAGCGAATGCTCTTTCACCTTTATCTCAAACACCTTTTGCCTTTTTTTGTGGAAAAAATCGCTCAGCTTGTAAAAAATTCCTTCTTTTTTATTCACTTTTATATTCAGAAGCCTGTCACGCTGATGCACAGATGTCACATAAGGCATTTTTTTAAGCTCTGAGATTATTTCTTTTGAAGGAGCTTCAAGCTCAACTTCAACAACTTGGTCAATTTTCATCATATGCTTTATTTCTTGGCTTGTGCCTAAAGCGATTATGCTGCCCTTGTCCATGATTGCAATTATGTCGCACAATTTTTCTGCTTCTTCCATGTCATGCGTTGTGTAAAAAATTGTGATGCCAGATTTGTTGAGGCTTTTAGTAAGCTCTCTTATTGCAATCCTGCTTTGAGGGTCAAGACCTGTTGTAGGCTCATCCATAAACAGTATCTTTGGATTAGGCATTAAACCTGCTGCAACTGACAGCCTTTGTTTCATGCCTCCTGAAAAATCCCCTGAAATCCTTTTCCGATGCTCGTAAAGCGCTACAATTTTAAGCAAAGACTCTGTTCTTTCTTTTATAGCAGACTCTCTCATTCCGTAAAGCTTTCCGATATATTCAAGATTTTCCTCTGCTGTCAATTCAGGAAAAAGTGAAAATGACTGTGGAACAACTCCTATGACATTTCTTACATCTGAAGAATTTTTGATAAGGTCGTAGCCTGCAACTAACGCTGTCCCAGAAGTGGGCTTCATCAAGGTAGTTAACATGTTTATTGCAGTTGTTTTGCCTGCGCCATTTGGTCCTAAAAATCCAAAAATCTCACCTTCTTTCACTTGCAGATCTATGCTATTTACTGCTGTAAGCGCACCAAATCTTTTTGTAAGATTTTTTGTTTCAATGATATTTTTCATTTTTATTTGACAAACTCCTGAGTTTTTTAGATGTGTCACTAAGAATTGTCCTGAATTTGTCTCTTTTTTTTGAATATTCATTTGACCTGACAAAATCAATAACAGATTCCCGCATTTCATTTATCACATCAAAATCCTTGGAAAAATGCCCTTTTCCTCCTGTCATTACGTTTAGGATTAGCTTCAGTCTATTCATTTCTTTTCGGCTGTATATGGCACCAAACATGCTTATTATATTTTCAAGAACCTTCTTTCTTTCAGCCATAAGCTTATACAATATTTTTTTGCCATTTTTTGATATTCTGTAAACCTTCTTACTGTCTTTTGCAGAAACAGTAACCATTCCTTTCTTTAGCAAACTATTAAGCAAAGGATAGATTGTTCCTGGAGATGGCATTTTAGTTCCTGTGAAGTTCTCAAAGCTCTTCATAAGCTCATAACCAGTACTCTCTTTCTTCACCAGTTCCCTCAATACAAAAATCTTAAGATAGCCTTGCATGATTATCGGACTCCGATATATTGGAAAGCGATAGTGATATTTAAATGTTATGGTTTTTGTGATTTAAATAATGATAGAATATTCTGTGTATATTTTAAAAATTAGAAAATAATCATTTCCCCTTATGCATCTTCCTTAACTCTTCCTTCAAAATCTTGCCCATTGTATTCTTAGGCAATGCGTCTAGAAATTCAACAAATTTTGGTTTTTTGAACGATGCAAGATGCTCTTTGCAATAAGCAATTACTTCGTCATCAGTCGATTTTGAGCCTTGATTAAGAACAACATAAGCTTTTACAGATTCGCCAAATTCTTTATCTGGAATTCCAACAACAGCACATTCTTTTACTTGAGGCATTGACTCAATTATATCTTCTATTTCTCTAGGATAGATGTTAATGCCTCCTGAAATTACAACATCTTTTGACCTGCCTATAATGTAAACATATCCTTTTTCATTAATCTTGCCAACATCTCCTGTCACAAACCAACCATCTTTGAAAACATGCTTGTTGTAAGCAGGCTTGTCCCAGTAGCCATTAAACACATTAGGACCTTTAATCAAAATTTCGCCTTCTGTGCCAACAGAAACATCATTATAGTTCTTGTCGGTTATTCTTACTTTGACGCCAAGCAAGCAAGGGCCTACAGAGCCAGGCACTCTTTCTCCATTATAAGGGTTGCTGAAATTCATCATAGATTCTGACATGCCTGCTCTTTCAAGAACTTCATGCCCAAATGTTTTCTTGAGTTTGTAAAACAAGTCTCTTGATAAAGGAGCTGAGCCAGAAACGAATAAACGTATTGAAGAAATGTCATATTTTTCCAAACCTTCTACTTCCAACAATTTGAAGTACATTGTTGGAACACCCATAAATAATGTTACTTTTCTTCTTTGTATAGTTTCAAGCACTTCTTCAGCTACAAATTTTTTCTTTAGAATTGTAAAATTGCCAACATGCAAAGAGCCGCATAAAGCAACACCAATGCCATGAATATGGTATAAAGGCAAAGTTAAAAGAAAAATATCATCTTCTGTCCATTTCCATGTTTGAGCAAGTGCTTTAACGTTTGATGTAACATTTGTTTGGTTTAAAGCAGCTCCTTTTGGCTTGCCAGTTGTTCCAGAAGTATAGAATATGATTGAATAGTCCTCATCTTTTATTATCATACTTGGTTCATTTTTAGAAGCGTTTTTCATTAATTCATTAAAGTTGTGTGTTCCTTCTGCATTTCCATTAACAAGAATTATATGCTTTAGCTCTGGAAGCTTGCTTAAAACGTTATTTACAATTGGAAGCCTTTCAATATCTGTTATGATTGCCTTTGCTCCGGAATCATGAAGTATATGATGAATTTCTTGTTCTTTGAAATTGATGTTCATTGGCACAACTATGCTGCCATTCTTAAAGTTACCAATAAGAGAATAAACAAGCTCCAAGCTATTTGGCATAAATTGAGCAACTCTATCTCCTTTGACAATGCCTATGCTTTGAAAGGCATCAGCAACCTTATTTGCATTTAAATCAATTTCCTTAAAAGTTACTCTTTGCTCTTCAAACTCAATAGCTACCTTGTCTGGCAATCTGTTGGCTGTTTGCGTGAATAAAGAAGATATACCCATAGGCAAAGCATCAAAAAGGCTTCTTTTTAAAATTTTATTCAAAAGTGTATTGTAAAGAATATATTTTCTATATGGAAACTAAATTTATAAATAAGCCTCCGAAGAGATTTGAACTCTTGACCTACTGCTAACTCGTTGCTTACGAGGCAGTCATTCTAACCAAGCTGAACTACGGAGGCAAGAGAAGATAAAATTCAATTTTTTATAAATCTATAGGGA
>CAZUSQ010000039.1:0-7922 GCA_964622655.1 uncultured Methanosarcinales archaeon | reverse complement strand
ATCGCCTCCAACAATATTTACTTTTTCTCTATCGTCAAAATCTGTATAAATTTGATTTGTTATTAATACAGGTATTTTCTTGTTTCTTGCCATTTCTGTAAGGTGACCTATCTGCCTACCAAGCTCTCTGTTGACTTCTTGCACATCCTCACTTTTGCCAAGTTCTAATCTGTAAAGCATAGCAACAGTATCAACAATTATCAATCCAATTTTGTCATTTACAAGACTCTTTAATTTTTCGAATGATTTCTTTTGCTCAGTAAAACTTGTAGGTCTTAGAAAAATTATGTTTTCAAGTATTTTTTTATAATCTTGGCTTATACTTGAGCATATTTGCTCGAACCTTTCAAGAGAAAAGCCGCCTTCGGTGTCGACATAGACAACTTTTTTTCCAGTTCTTGCCACATTTATTGAACAAAGCAAACAAAGAACTGTTTTGCCTGAGCCAGCAGGACCATAAATTGTAGTAATAACATCTTTCTCATAGCCACCATCAAGCATAGCATCGAGTATTTTGCTGCCTGTAGGTATTTTGTTATCGGATCCTTCCATAATGCATGGCATATTCAAAATTTTATAAATTTGTTGTTTTTGGGAAAATTTTAAATAAGAACAAAGTATCTTTAATCATATGCCAATACCAGTATATGTAAAGGTCATGTTATGGAGTGCTTACCTAATTTCATTATTCTTTGCAGTATTTTGGTTTTTGGTTTTAATAGACAGAGAGCCCAAAGCTAAAGCCAAAAAACTCAAGAAATATCCTTCAGTAAGTATAGTGATACCTGCTTATAATGAAGAAGAGAATATAATCACAACTTTAACCTCGTTAATAAAACTTAACTACACAAAAAATAAGTTAGAAATAATAATTGTGAATGATGGTAGCACAGATAATACAAAGAATTTAGTTCAGGGATTTATAGCCAAAAACAAAGACTTTAATATAAAACTTATAAACAAGAAAAATGAAGGCAAAGGGGCTACTTTAAATGATGGTTTAGCTGTGTCAAAGGGCGAATTCTTTATCTGCTTGGACGCTGACTCTATTGTAACAAGAGACGCTTTGCAAAAGATACTGCCTCATTTTACAGACGAAAGCATCGCTGTTGTATTGCCTTTGCTTAAGGTTGAAAAGCCAAAAAACATATGGCAGAAGATGCAATGGCTTGAGTACATAGTGAATATGTTCTATAAGAGATTGATGAGTAAGCTTAACTGTGTGCATGTTGCCCCAGGCCCATTCAGCGTCTACAGAAGAGATGTCCTTAAAAAGGTTCACGGCTTTGATGAGAATAACCTCACAGAAGATTTGGAGATTACATTAAGGCTGCAAAGCAAAAACTACAAGATTGTTCAGCTTCTTGATGCAGAAGTATTTACATTAGCTCCTAAAACCTTCAACGAGCTTTACAAGCAAAGAAATAGATGGTACAAAGGTTCTATCATTAATGCTTTTAAGTATAAACATATGATATTTAATCGAAAATACGGTGACTTTGGAATAATGCAGATGCCTACAATAATTATTTCCGGGCTTGTAGCCATAATTCTGGTTTCCTCTGCTATGTACTATGGGTTAAAGCCATATTTCAAGGCTTTCTATAATTCAATCTTGATAGATTTTGATTTTTACACGTTAATAAAAACATTCCAATTTGACTTTAACGTGCTTGACTTAAACTATACTGCAATATTAGTTGCAATAGTAATGCTTTCAATTTCAATATTTATACTCAGAAAGTCCCATATAGAAACAAGGGAGAAAGCTATCAAGCAAGGCTTATTATCTCTGATTTCCTATTTATTTTTCTATTTTCTAGTTATAGGATTTATATGGATAGGTATAATGTTTGATTTTATATTTGGCAAAAAACAGAAGTGGTAATATGAGGAATTTAAGCAAGGATAAGTATATTATTGCAGGAGCAATAACTCTTGGAATATTTCTGTTAGGACTTTTTTTAGGATTAGCTATAGAAGGAAAAAGGGTTAATTATATTGAATCAGTAAGCAGAAAGCAAAATCTAGACTTTAGCAGCTTACAGCTGCAATATGCCTTTATAGACCAATTAAGTCAGGAAAAAAATTGTCTGGCTGTGCAGAAGACATTTGAGCAAAACATTAACAATCTAGAGTCAACAAGAATAAGGCTTGAGAATTTTGATAGAGATGCTAAACTTAATAAGGATGAGTTTGATTTGCTAAAAAATGAATACATGCTCGCACAAATAAGGTATTGGTTGCTTGCACAGAGGACAAAAAAATTATGCGGCAACGACATAGTTAATATTTTATATTTTTATTCTGACCAGAAAGAATGTCCTGATTGTGATAAGCAAGCATTTGTGCTGACTTATTTAAAGAAGAAGTTCAAAGACAAGCTTCTTGTATTCTCTTTTGACTCAAAGTTCGAGTCTGAGCCAATGATACCTCTTTTAAAAAAAACTTATAATATAACAACTTTTCCGACTATTGTAATAGAAGGAAATCCCAAATACGGCCTTACCGATAAAAACACTATTTTAAATGTAGTGTGTGGTTATTATAAAGAAAAAATTGAGAATTGTGAAGGCGTATAAAAGCTTGAAAATGAATTCTGTTTTTAAGTACATAAATAAAAACAAAGGTATTTGTGTTATCATTCTACTTTTTTTAATAATTATGTTGGTAATACTGCATAAGTATAAGATTGTATGGTGGGATTCTGCTGTTTACATAGGCATGGGTAAATATATCTTCTCTTATGGAAAAGCTGGGTTATGGGAGGAGTCAAGGCCTTTGATACTGCCATTTATGTTAGGCTTGGGCTGGAAGCTTGGTTTTGATGTTGTAATATTTGGCAGGATTTTGTCTGTAATCTTCTCGGTACTTATCATAATCATAACATATATTATAGGTACAAAACTATTCTCAAACAGGGCAGGTCTAATAGCGGCGTTATTTACTGCACTTTCATTCAATTTTGTGTTTTTTAGCGCTAACATACTTACAGAAATTTCATCTGCCCTCTTCGTGCTGCTAGCTTTCTATTTTTTTATAAAACATAGATTTTTCCTTATGGGTATGTTTTCTGGCATTTCGGTTATGACACGATTTTTCCAGATATTTGTTTTGATTGGCTTATGGCTGGTCTTTATTGTCTATAATTACAAAAAGACGAATTTTGCAAAAAAATTGTTTTATTCAATATTAGGCATTTCGCTGATTATTACACCTTACTTTCTGCTCAATATTTACCTATATAATGATGTTTTACTGCCATTCAAGGTTCAAGCTCATCTTACAAAAACAACTGGATGGATACATTATAAAGAATTTGGATTTTATTTTGAAGAGTTATTTGAAGAAAATTATCTTCTTGTATTGCTATTAATATCGCCAGTTTTCTATAAGAATAATTACAAATTTTCTGCACTTCTTATAATGTCTATGATTTATATTATTGTTTTTTCTTTTGCGAAACATAAAGAGACGAGATTTATGTTTACTGCATTGCCGTTTCTATACCTGCTTTTAGCTTATTGCCTTGAGCAGACATATGCTAAAATACGCAATAGGACACTTAGCAAGAGGTTCTTTTATGTAATAATTATCTTTTTCATGTATCTTACTTTTATAAAACTTAATGATGTATTTTCATATCAGCGGCAAGACGAAGAACTTTTATATTTCCAGAATTATTTAAAAGAAAATTATGGCAAAATCTGGATTACCAATCCATTATATGCTCTTCATTACGACGGAAAGATTGAAGGGTTATTGTATTTTTATTCGTCTAAGAATTTAATCAGATTTTTGGAAGATAATAAAGGCGATGTGGATATCGTTCTTTATAATAGCTGTGATATGGAGTGTCCGCCCATAAAGCTGGATTACCTTTGCCCAAGAAGCAGAAGTGTGCTAAATAACAAACTTTTTGCCCTTAAAGTAGTGTATGAAAGAGACATAGACTCATGCAAATATAAGATTTATAAAAGAGCTATTTCTGAAGCTTGATGAAATCGCCCAATGTGAACCCTTCTACTCTTTTCCTGCTAGTACTAATAGAATCATCTTGATATTCCTCAATAAGCTTTATCCCTAATAATTTTTCTAATTTTCTTGCAAGTGGTAATGGTGGGCTTAATGTTCCAGTCTCTATTTTATGAATTGTTGTTTCCTTTTCATTTAGTTTATTTGCAAAATCTTTTTGGGTTAAACCCATTGATTCACGCTTTCTTTTTATGATGTTAGCGTAATCTTCTATCAACAACTCAATTTCTTCTTCTTTTTGCTCAATTTTTCTTACTGGTTTTAAAGTAATTTTTTTTATTGGACCCAAAACTTTTCCAAATTTACTGCAATCTGCACAAACATTCAGCTCAACATCTTCGATTAAAGCTTTTTTTAAATTATCTTCAATTTTCCCACATAAATCACAATTAATGCTAACCACCTAATAGAGTCACAATTATTTTTCTGTTGCTTCTTGGACCATCAAGCTCACAAAACATGACTGATTGCCATGTACCTAAATCTAATTTACCATTATTTATAGGTATCGTTTCGCTAGGACCCAAAATTGCAGATTTTATATGGGCATCTGCATTCCCATCAACTCTATCATGTCGCCATATGCCTGCTGGGATTACCTTGCTTAATGCATCTAACAAATCCAAGCATATATTTGGGTCATAATTCTCATTTATAATTATTGCTGCTGTTGCATGCGCTGTAAAAATATTACATAAACCATTCTTTATTTTTGATTTCTTTATTATTGAATTAACTTTATCAGTTATATCTATTAACTCTTGCTTTTTTGAAGTTGATAAAATTATTTCTTCTTGCATAAAAAAGGTTTGTATAGAATATATTTAAATATATTGTATATTGTCTTGTTGATATGAAAGTTATATGTGTGACAGGAGTGCCAGGCACAGGTAAGACGACAATAGCTAAAAAATTAGCTAAAAAGTTAAATTATTCTTACGTTGATGTAAATAACCTAATTTCTAAACATAAAATTGCTGAAGGCTATGACAAAAAAATAAAAACAAAAATTGTTGATGTTAAAAAGTTGAATAAGTTTTTAATTAACCAAATTAAGCAATTCAAAAAAAATGAAAAAATAAAAGGCATAACAATTGACTCTCATCTTTCACATTATTTGCCAAGAAAATATGTAGATTTCTGTATTGTTACAAAATGTAATATTAAAGAACTTAATAAAAGATTAAAGAAAAAAAAATTCTATAAAGAAAAAATTAAAGAGAATTTAGAAGCAGAAATATTTAATGTATGCCTAGAGGAAGCAAAAGAAAGAAAACATAAAGTAATAGTCGTTGACACTGCAAAAAGCTTTAATATAAGTTCTGTTGCTAAGAAAGTGGGGTGGTCGGATGTTAGCACAAAGAGTTAAAAATATATCACCAAGCGCTACTCTTGCTATAGACACAAAAGCCAAGCAGCTTAAGAAAGAAGGCAAAGATGTAGTTATTTTTGGAGCAGGTGAGCCTGACTTTAATACACCTGAAAATATAAAGCAGGCTGCAAAAAAAGCAATTGACAATAATTTTACAAGATACACACCAGTTGGAGGAATTCCAGAGCTTAAGCAAGCTGTTGTCGATAAGTTTAAGAGAGAGAATAACATCAGTTATGATGTTTCTGAAATTCTTGTGAGTTGCGGTGGAAAACATTCTCTTTACAATATTGCAATGGCTGTTCTTGATAGAGGTGATGAAGTAATTTTACCAGTTCCATATTGGGTGAGCTATGAAGAAATGATTAAGCTTGCAGATGCAAAGCCAGTATTTTGCAAAACAGATGAAAAATTTAAGCTAACTGCTGATATGTTTGAAGAGAAAATAACTAATAAAACAAAAATGCTTTTTTTGAATTCCCCAAGCAATCCGAGCGGAGCAATAGTCGAGCCAAATGAAATCAAAAAAATAGCTGATTTGGCAATTAAGAACAACTTTTATGTTGTTTCTGATGAGGTTTATGAGCATTTTATTTATGGAAATAAAAAGCATTTGAGCATTGCTTCTTTAAATGATGAGATAAAGAATTTGACAATAACATCTAACTCAGTTTCAAAAACTTATGCTATGACTGGCTGGCGTATTGGCTACTCAGCTGGCAACAAAGAAATAATCAAAGCTATGGACAATCTGCAAAGTCATTCAACAAGCAATCCAAGCAACATTGCACAGTATGCAGCTTTAGAAGCTTTAAATGGACCCCAAGATTCAGTTAAGCAAATGGTTAAGGCCTTTGAAGAAAGAAGAAAGTTTATTTATAAAAGGCTGAATGAAATTGAGGGCATTAGCTGTGTTGAGCCAGAAGGAGCTTTTTATGCTTTTCCTGACATAAGCGAAACTGGAATGAGCTCTATAGAATTTGCTTCTAAGCTTCTAGATGAATCTTTGGTTGCAGTTGTTCCAGGAATTGCATTTGGCTCTGACAAACATATAAGGTTAAGCTATGCTACCTCCATACATGAAATTGAAAGAGGAATTGATAGAATTGAGACATGGGTAAAGCAAAAGACTATGACAATAGAAAATCAAAAGGAAATTTGATAATTAAAGATAATAAAAATAAACAATAAAGAATAATATTAAGATTTCAATCTGGCTTCGCCAAATTTTACTGCTCGGCGTCGCTTTCCCATCATGTCGAAATCGAAGACGTCGAGAATCTTTGATTCTCGGGTTGTCCGAGACAATGTCAGAAATCTCCGATTTCTGAGCATTCCCAAAAATCAAAGATTTTTGATAAAGTCTCGGCAATTTCGAGCATTCCCGAAAACCTTTGGTTTTCGATAATATCGCTCCGCCTCGCCTATACATTCATTAAAATGAAAATCAAGATTATTTCTGGAAATGTAACTGCTATTGCTGAACTCAAAGATACAAAAACAGCAAAAGCTATCTATAATGCATTGCCTATAGAAGGAGCTGCTAACAGATGGGGAGATGAGATTTATTTTCCAATACCTGTTGATTTAGATTTAGAACCAGATGCAAAAGAAATAGTTGAAGAAGGAGATGTTGCTTACTGGCCTGAAGGGGCATGCTTCTGCATATTTTTTGGAAGAACACCAGCTTCTAAAGGAAATGAGATAAGGGCTGCTTCAAAGGTTAATGTTTTTGGCAAGATAAAAGATGCTAAAGTTTTTTCTAAGATTAAGAATGGAGATTTGATTGTTTTGGAGAAAGCATGAAAAAGCAATTATCAGCTATAGACTTGCATTTTTTGCTGAAAGAATTTGAAGTTTTGAAAAATTCGAGAATAGACAAAATATACCAGCCGGAAAAAGAAATATTGATTTTTAGCTTATACAAGACAAATGTAGGCAAAAAAATATTGAAAATTGAAATTGGAAAATCGATTTTTATTACAGAGGAAAAAGAAGAATATCCTGAAATTCTTGGATTTGGACAATTCTTAAGAAAGCATTTAGACGGATATTTTTTAACAGATATGGTGCAGATAAAGCCTGAAAGAATATTGAAATTAACATTCAAGGTTAAAGAAGAGCAGAAATATCTCTACATTGAATTCTTTGGCAAAGGAAATGCTATTTTATGCAATGAGCATGATGTAATTATGAATGCGCTTGAGCATCATGAATTTAGGGAAAGGGTTGTTAAGCCAAGATTAAAATATGTTTATCCTATGATGAGCTATAATTTGTTTGAAATAGATAAAAAACAATTAGAAGAATTATTACAAAATTCAAAAAAAGAAAGCATTGTTGTAAGCTTGGCAACAGAATTAGGATTAGGCGGCATGTATTCTGAAGAAGTCTGTTTATTAAGCAATATTGATAAGAAAATTAATCCAAAAAATATTGATGAGAAACAAATACACTCAATATTAAACTCAATAAAAAAAATAATGAATAAAAAAATTGAAGCTTATGTTGTGTC